>JAAYTR010000204.1 GCA_012523685.1 Clostridiaceae bacterium
AGCTTAACGAGGTGTTTGATGAGAGCAGCATTTACAGAATAGATCATTATCTGGGCAAAGAAATGATACAGAATATTATGGTGTTGAGATTTTGCAATACTGTATTTGAATCTCTCTGGAGCAATAAATATATCGATAATGTACAGATCTCCCTTAGTGAAAAACATGGAGTGGGGACTCGGGGTGGATATTATGAAAACTCAGGAGCAATGAGAGATATGGTCCAGAATCATATTCTACAGATATTATCTCTGGTTGCCATGGAACCGCCTGTTAATCTGAAGACCGAATCCATTCGCACTGAAAAGTTAAAAGTAATACAGGCCATAGAGGACTTTACCGATGAAAAGCTAAGAAATAATGTTGTATTTGGTCAGTACGGGAAGGGCGTAATAGATGGCCAGCCTGTGGTTTCTTACCGGGAAGAGGAGAATATTCCGGCTAAGTCAACAACCGAGACTTTTGTGGCTTTAAAACTGCAAATAAATAATTTCAGATGGGCCGGAACGCCGTTTTATATCAGAACGGGAAAAAGAATGGGGAAGACATCTTCGGAAATTGTCATTCAGTTTAAGGAACTGCCGGAAGTCCTTTATTTTAAAGAGAGCCATGTTCAGGTTCCCAATTTGCTTGTTATAAGAATACAACCCAATGTGGGTGTGTTTTTTCAGTTTAACACCAAAGATTTCAGCACCTATAATGATATTGTATCCACAAAAATGGATACCAGCTATTACAATCCGACAGCAGGCAATACTCCCGAGGCCTATGAGCGCCTGATATATGATATATTAAGAGGTGATGCAACACTTTTTTCAAGGTGGGATGAAGTTGAGGCTTCGTGGATATTTGCAGATAAAATCATTGAATACAGGGGAAAGAAAAAATTTGATTTTCCCAACTATGATGCCGGCACGATGGGTCCGGCAAAGGCTTTTGAGCTATTAGCAGTAAACGGACGAAAGTGGTGGGAGGTATAGGAAATATGAAAATACATGATATATCAATGGAGATTTCTGAAAAGATGCCTGTTTATAAGGGAAGGAACGAAAAAAGACCTGTTTTCAAAACCGTCAATAATTTGAAATCCGGCTTGTCCTATGAAACAAGTCTGGATATTAATATGCACACAGGAACCCATATGGATGCCCCTTTACATATGGTAGAGGGCGGTGAAACTCTGGAAAGCATTGAATTAGAAAAAGTAATTACAAAATGCAGGGTCATTGATCTTACTGATGTATCTGAAAAGATATCTAAAAACAATCTGGAATCAAACGAGATACAAAAGGGTGACTTTATACTACTTAAAACCAAAAACAGCACAGAAAACATTTTGGAGAGCGATTTTATCTACCTGGACAAATCTGGCGCAGAATATTTAAGAGATAAAAAAATAAAAGGTGTGGGTATTGATTCGCTTGGAATAGAAAGAGATCAGCCTGCTCATGATACTCATATAACACTTTTTGAAGCGGGAATAGTAATTCTTGAGGGTTTGAGACTTGATGGAATCGATGAAGGCGAATATTTTTTGTTTGCAGCACCGATAAAGATAAAAGGAGTCGAAGCTTCGCTTGTAAGGGCTGTTTTAATAGAAGACTTGCAGGATTTGTGATTATGTGACGAAAATCACAGTTTTATTTATACGTCTGACATAGACTGTAATAGACTACAAAGGGTTAAACTAATTGTAAACATGCTAGGAGGCAAGATTTTATGAAGATTACAAAGGAAATGACAATCGGTGAAGTTATAAGATTAAACCCCAAAACAGTACCGGTACTTATGGGCTTTGGAATGGGCTGTGTCGGATGTCCGTCAGCTCAGATGGAAACTCTTGAGGAAGCAGCTCAGGTTCATGGTATGGATATTAATAAAATGCTGGAAGCGTTAAATCAGGCACAATAAACCACGTAACTTTCGTTTGATACTAACCTTAATTCAGCGATACACTTTGAACGGGTGCATCGCTTTTTATTTGCCAAGAATATTGGCATCATGCTGAATCTGACGAATTATATTCTATATTTGCTTAAATTGACAATGCTATCAATATTGTTAATAATATTATGGGAGACAAAGTTTAAATTTATTGAGGTTTATGAGCGCAATATTATTAAAAATAAAGTTGAGGTGGTAGTTATGGATTCATATCCTGAGCCTAGTAGTTATAGCAATTATGTAAATAATAGATATAGAGCCATAGCTACTATTTAAGATGTGGCTCTATTAAAGGAGGGCCACAAATGAAAAAAATGATTCTGGACCTTGTTAAACAAGGCAAATATTCTGAAGCAAGAGAAGAAATTATCAGTATAAATGTAGTTGACATCGCACAATTGTTTGAAGAATTAGAACAACAGAAACTATTAGTATTGTTTAGAATACTGCCAAAGGATATTGCTTCTGGCGTTTTTACACATATATCAAGTGAGCTTCAAAGATGTATTGTTGAATCCATTACTGATAAGGAAGTTATAAGCATTTTAGATGAACTTTTTCTTGATGATACTATTGATTTTTTAGAAGAAATGCCAGCAAATGTTGTAAAGAAGGTTCTAAAGAATACTAGTGTAGAAACAAGAAGACTTATTAATCAGTTTTTGAACTATCCTAAGAATTCCGCCGGTAGTCTAATGACCATCGAGTTTGTTGACTTAAGAAAGGAAATGACAGTAAAGCAGGCAATAAAGCGAATTAAGGAAATAGGGATTGATAAAGAGACAATTGATACCTGCTATGTTATAGACAATAATAGAATACTCGAAGGTGCCATATCGATTAGAAAGCTTATATTAAGTGATGATTCTACATTATTAAAAGATATTATGGATACTGGTGTAATGTTTATAAACACCCATGATGACCAAGAAGACGTTGCAGGTTTATTTAAAAAATATGATTTTCTGGTTGCTCCTGTTGTAGATAATGAACGCAGATTGGTAGGTATAGTAACAATTGATGACGTTTTAGATGTTATAGACCAAGAAGCAACCGAAGACCTTCAAAAAATGGCCGCCATACAACCATCTGAAAAAGAATACCTAAAAACAAGTGCATTGCTATTAGCAAAGCATAGACTACCTTGGCTTTTAATACTAATGATTTCCGCAACCTTTACCGGAGGGATAATAAAAAGATTTGAGGGAGCCTTGCAGTCGGTTATGGTGCTTGCATCATTTATTCCAATGCTAATGGATACAGGAGGAAATGCCGGCTCTCAATCCTCAACACTCATAATAAGAGGATTAGCTTTGGGGGATATGCAACCTAGCGATATTCTAAAGGTTTTGCGTAAGGAACTACTTGTGAGCGGTATTGTTGGGGTAAGTCTATCTGCTGTCAATTTTTTAAGGATATATTATATTGAAAGAACTGATTTATTGGTGTCTGTAACGGTATCTTTCACTCTGTTTTTCATAGTTGTATTAGCAAAAGTTGTCGGAGGCGTATTACCTATCATAGCAAAAAAGCTTAAGCTCGATCCTGCTATTATGGCAGGTCCGCTAATAACAACAATTGTTGATGCTGTGGCACTTATAATATACTTTACAACAGCGACATGGCTATTGCGTATATAGGTTATAGCGAGAATAAAGATTTCCCCCGCCTCGAGTTTCAATAACTCGGGGCTCGTTCGAAATCTATGATTTCGGCAACGGGTAGTATCATTATAAACTGTATGTTAGAGGGGATGTCAGCCAGTTTTCTTTCTTCGGTATTCGGAGGGAGTACAGTTCTTATATTCCTTAAACTTTTTGACAAAATAACTCAGATTATTGAACCCGAGATCGAAAGCTATATCCGTTATTTTGAGGTTCTCGTCCTTCAGCAGCCGCAGCGCCTGATTGATACGGTAATAATTAATATATTCAACAGGTGTCTGCCCTGTAAGGGATTTAAATACCCGGCAAAAATGATAGCGTGTTAAATTGACCTCTTTGGCTATGGCATCGATACTGATTTTTTCACGGTAGTTTTCCTTAATATAGCCTAAGGCTCTCTTTAATCTTTCTGTCTGAACCTGTTTTGCACCATTTTGTTTCTCGTGAAGTGAAATCATTGCATTATTCGCGGTAATCAATGAAAAAATTTTAAGAATGGAGGCTTTTATATCCATTTCATAGCCTTCCGGTTGGGCGGTAAAGCAACTGATAATACTTTTTATCCGGGCCAGAATTTCTCTTTCCCAGTTTTGCCCGCCTGTGATTTTCTGAGGCAGTTTTTGCTCGCCACGGGCTAAAGGACTTATATAACGGCTGTAGCAAATGTCCTGAAAAGAGTTGTACAACAGTTCCAGAGAAAAGACAACTGAATAGTATACGCAATAGGAATGATCAAGAGAATATCCGGAATGAACTTCCCCGCGATTTATTAAAACAGCCTCATTTTCACGCAGCTCCACAGGCGTTGAATCAATATGGAAAATGGCTTTTCCCTTGCTCAGATACAAAAACTCTATTTCATCATGCCAATGGTAATCAAGTAAATGCTCCTTGTATCCAAGGTCATTATTATATACGCACAGGGGGAAGGAAACGCTTCCGTGACTAACATTTTCCTTTAAAATTGTTCTGTTTTTCAATGCAATATCTCCCATCCGGACTACAAGTTTGTGTTAACTCAGCATATTAATCAGAAAACAGCAATATTGTGTTAATAATCAGCAAAATAGCAGAAGATTATAATACTATTATAGCATTATAATTATAATACATAGATAGTTAAATAGTGGTTATTTATATACCTGTAATAAATATAACTTCTAAAAATTTTGGAGGTGGCAAAATGAGTGCATATGATATTACTTTTGTAGGACACATGTGTTTTGATGAAATAACTCCATATAAAGGAGAAACAAAAATTGCGCCGGGAAGCGCGGTATTGTGCGGGGCTATGGTGGCAGCCCGGGTTGGTAAAAAGGTAGCCGTTGTAACAAAAATGTCGGAAAAAGATAAAGATATTCTAAAGCCGATGCAGGATTTAGGGATTGACATTTTCACAATTCCATCGGAAGAGACAACGTATTCGGTAGTTATACATCCCAGCGAAAACGTGGATGAGAGAAAGCTTATCCTCAAGAAAAGCGCCGGTATTATAAAAATAAACGAAGTTCCTGAATTGAACACAAAATATATGCATCTGGCAGGGATATCCAACACCGAATTCGATATGGATCTCATCAGGGGTTTGAAAGGAAAAGGATATAATCTGTCGATTGATATGCAAAGCTTTGTCAGACAGGTGGATCCCGTTACCTGTGAGGTTTCATTTAAAGATGATATGGCAAAAACTGAATTAGCAAAACTGATGAGTAAAATCAAAATGGATATTGTGGAAGCTGAGGTTCTTACCGGAACCAATAATTTGGAGAAAGCAGCAATTACTTTTGAAGAATGGGGCTGTAATGAAATAATTATAACGCAGGCAGAAGGAGTATTGGCCAGGGTAAACGGTAAAACCTATTACGAAAAATTCTCCAACCGGAGCATTGTTGGCCGAACAGGCCGTGGTGACACTACCTTTTCCGCATACCTTTCCCACAGGATAGATCACGATGTAGAAGAATCTCTCAAGTTTGCTGCGGCACTGGTCTCAATAAAAATGGAAAAGGCAGGGCCGTTTGACGGCACATTAGAGGATGTTTATTTAAGAATTAAGGAAAAACATTGAAAAAGAAAGGAGCAGGATTATGGCAACAAAAGTAGCAGACAGATATCTGAAAGTTGACCCGTGGAAGGTTATTGAAGAAGGTTTTGAGAAAAAACGCAGCAGAATTTCGGAATCGATGTTCTGCCTTGCTAACGAATTCATGGGAGTCAGGGGCTATTTTGAAGAGGGTTATAGCGGGAACAGACTTTTAGGAAGCTATTTCAACAATTTGTATGAAGAAATGGAAGCGCAGCATTGGCAGCTTTTTAAGGGAATGATTACCCGTGTGTGCTTTGGTGTCAATTCGGTGGATTGGCTATACACACGTATTATTCTGGACGGCGAGCAATTGGATCTTGCCAAATGTTCCTTTGATAATTTCAAGAGAGTTCTTGATATGAAAAAGGGAACACTGACCAGAGAGTTTGTATGGAAAACTAAATCAGGAAAAGAGGTAAAGGTTACATTCCTGCGTTTTCTCAGTATGGACAAGCCCAATATGGGATTCCAGAAAATTTCCTTTGAGCCATTGAATTTTAGCGGAAGCATTCATGTACAGTCGGGTCTTGATTATTCCATTCTTCACGAAATCGCTGAAGGATGGAATCAGGTGGAGACATCTGACAACGAATACAAAGCAAGAGGCAAAAACTTCTGGACACTGGAAAAAGCAGAAAGCAATGCCCTCGGCATTTCAGCGCTGGGTAAAACCATCAAGAGCGGTCATCTGCTGTTTTCAAGCTTCAGACTTAATTCAAATAAAGAATTGAATACTTCCTTCATCCAACAAGAAAAACTGGTACTCCTTGATTTTTCTTTGGAACTCAAAAAAGGAGAAAGTTCTGTTATAGAAAAATCGGTGGTTAATTACTGGGAGAAGTCGGAGGACAGTGATTTAATTTGGTCAAAGGGAAATAATCTCGCATTGGAATATCAACACATATCCTTTGATGAAGCATTAAAAACTCAGGAGGAATACTGGGAGAAGGCCTGGGATAATATTGATATAAAAATAGACGGAGATGATGAGAATCAACAGGGTGTAAGATTATCAATATTCTCGTTGTATTCAACTTATCACGGATTTGATCCTAACCTCAATATTCCTTGTAAAGGTCTTACTGCCGAGGTCTATCATGGACAGGTTTTCTGGGATACGGAATCTTATTGTATGCCGTTTTACATATTCAACAATCCGAAGGCAGCGAAGAATTTACTCCTATACAGGTACAAATACCTTCCTCAGGCCTGTGAGCGCGCAGAACAGCTTGACTGTGAAGGGGCCCGCTATCCAATGTGTACCCTTGACGGAACAGAGAGCTGCGCCACATGGCAGCATGGCGACTTTGAAATCCATGTCAGTGCAGCTGTTTCCTATGCGGTTTGGCTCTATAACAAGTTATGCGATGACCGGGAGTTTCTTTTCAATCAGGGTATAGAACTTCTGATGCAGATTTGCCGTTATTATGCCAAACGTGGTGAATTCAGCCCGTTAAACGGTGAATTCGGACTTTACGGCGTAATGGGGCCTGACGAATACCATATGAACGTCAATAACAACGCATACACCAATGTCATGGCAAAGAAAACTTTCGAGTTTACTCTTGATGTTATAGAAATAATGAAAGCGGAAGCTCCGGATTTGCTTAGTAAGGTATCAGAAAAGGTTGAGTTAAGGGATGGCGAGATTGAGGACTGGGAAAAAAAGGCCAGGTTGATGCGCATTCCAATGAACAAGGAAACCGGACTTATTGAACAGCATGACGGTTACTTTGATTTGCCTGAGGTGGATGTTAAGAACATACCCGAATCTCAGATACCCATATACAAGCATTGGGCTTATGTGAGAATATTCAGATACAACATGATTAAACAGCCCGATGTACTGCTGCTACCGTTCTTTTTCAGCACCGATTATCCTCTGGAGCAAAAAAGAATAAATTACGAGTATTACGAGGAAAGATGCATTCACGAATCCTCATTGTCACCGTCCATTCATTCAATTCTGGCGGCAGAGCTGGGCAAAAAGGATGAGGCCTATGAATTC
>JAAYTR010000205.1 GCA_012523685.1 Clostridiaceae bacterium
ATAGACCATGCTTATTTTTTTATATTTGACGGGTATATATTGTGTGTTGGCCAAGTTATGTAAACATGAGTTATCTATGCTATTTACATCATACGAATCAAATACTATACTGATAATATATTCTTTATAGGAAGTGTTAATAATGACATTATATACAAAACGATTAATCCTCCGTCCCTGGGTGGAATCCGATGCGGAGAGTCTATATGAATATGCAAAGGATCCTGCGGTTGGCCCTATTGCCGGGTGGCCTCCTCATACAAGTGTGGATAACAGCAGAGAAATAATTAAGGATATTCTTGCTGTTGATGAAACCTATGCAGTATGCTTAAAAACTGACAATATAGCCATCGGTAGCATTGGATTACTGATTGGAAAAGCCAGCAATATTGATATTAGCGATAACGAAGGCGAAATTGGGTACTGGATTGGTGTTCCATTCTGGGGCCAGGGCCTTATTCCTGAGGCTTGTAAAGAACTTATACGGCATGCCTTTGAGGATTTGAAACTGGAAAAATTATGGTGTGGGTATTTTGAAGGAAATGATAAGTCAAAACGTGTTCAGGAGAAATGTGGATTCAAGTATCACCATACAAAAAAAGATATTTATTGGAGGCTTATGGATGAGATTCGAACTGAGCATATTACTTGTCTTTCAAAAAAGTCCTGGATAGAAGACCAACAGAATGAATTGCTTGCCAATATCTGAGGATGATTTTTTATCGACTATTCACTGACAATTTATGTTTTTAGATATCAATGTGATATCCTGTAACAGTTATTTAGTATTAACATAAACTGATATTGTAATTTACCTTTTAAGGGATGGCATCAATCATGCTCTCAAGCAGTAGTTTTATAAAACAGTCTCTGGGCTTGCATTTGTTCTTCGCACGTATTATGAAAGAACACTCATTTTTCCTTGAAGTGGGGTTTACGCCCAGAGACGCTAACTTTACCCAGCAGGCAGATGCCTTTCGCATGGAATTTGACGGACTTCTGGGAGAAGCTATTTCTCTTTCAAACGGTGTTGTTAATCCCGACGTTCTTCAATCCGGTGAAGTAATAACACCTTTCACATTAAATGCAGAAATGGCAACTATATATTTTACAGGCATACAGATACCTACCCGGCTTACGCAAGCTGAAGCAGAACTAATGGGTGGCGGTGTAACAAGCGCCAACTCAAGGCTTGAACAACATGTTTCAGCACTGAATCAAAGAGCAATAAATGCGACTGCTGCGTTAATACAGTTTAAGACAAATATCTTATCTAATGTTTTAAGCTGCAGAATGTTTACATTTAATTATCCTTTGTTGATTACACACATAATTCGCGAGGCAGAATTGTATCTTCAGCAGCTTAGAAGACTACAGAACAGGGAAGAGATAAATCTGGAAAGAGAAGCCTACGAAATGGAATTTTTCTGGAACAGGCAAATGGCAGAACATGCTAAGTTTATTCGGGGATTACTTGACCCTACAGAGAACAATTTAATTAGCCAGGCAGATAGCTTTGGGAAGGAGTTTGATCAATTAACAGCAGAGGCACAGGCTGCAATGGATGCGACCGATCCGTTGACCAGAGTTACAGACGATAGCATAAAGGCCACTGAAGATTTGCGGAATTTCAAAGCACAAGGTACACAGGGCATCCTGGCTTGTCAAATAAGATCGATTATTATACCGCTGCTGGGTGATCATGTCTTGCGTGAGGCGAATCATTATCTGCGGCTGCTTACAATGTTTGAAAGAAGTTAATACTGCTGACATATTTGACCATGAAATTTAAATAAATTTACAAATTGCCGGAATGTAGGGGTATAACGATGTTATACCCCTGTCGTTTTAATTTTGATATTGCTTTGATATATAGTGGAAAATGATGCAGTTAAATAATAGGCTCATATATTATCAGTTATTTTAACACACATTATTAATAAAATAATATTAAAAGAATCATATTAATTAGTTATCAGACCAAAATTATGCAGGAGAGCCTATCATGAAAAACAAATGTGCTTTTACAAATATTGAAATATTAATTAATACAATAATACTTGGAATTGTTGCATGCATTTCGCATTATGTATATGACCTTAGCGGTAATAAATTAATTATCGGGCTGTTTAATCCTGTAAATGAAAGTGTATGGGAACATTTGAAGCTAATGTTTTTCCCGTTTCTATCATGGTGGATAGTCATATACCTCAAAAAAGACAAGAAATGTGAGATACCTTTAACTATATGGATAGAATCGGCTGCAGTTTCATTAGTTGCAGCACCTTTATCTGTTGTATTGCTGTTTTATTTTTATTCAGGTGCTTTCGGAATTGAATCTGTGTTTATTGATATTCTTTTGGCTTTTATAGGCTATTTTATTGCATTGTGTGTAGCATCTCATTTTCTTAAGTTTTCAGTTCCTAATAAGTGTGCAGCAATCGTATCGGCTGTTGTAATTGTAATAATATTTATTGCATTTATAGTATTTACAATTAATCCGCCCAAATTACCAATCTTCTCTTTTAAGGGCAAATAAAGAAAAAAGCAAAATTGTTTTATTCAATAACAATAAGGGTATACCTATAGAAAAATACATTGATTGCATTAAGTGGCCTTGTGCGTGAGGTGAAGTAAAATGAAATATGATGCTTTTCGCAGTTCTTTAAGGGTTTAGAAACAATTTGCAATAAAAAAATATGAGAATTCTGTTTACAGTTAAATTTGCGGGCTGGTTAGTTTATAATATAAATGTTCAAAGACAAAGGCAGAACATAATTTTTTTAGCACGGTGAGAAAACTATGAGAAAAATATCAATTACGGTAATGAAGCAAACGGTTTATGAGGATTTGATAGAAGAATATGAAAATCCCATACAACACGCTTGTGATATGAAGATAGGGCAAGTCTTTATTGCCAACGGATGGGAAAAACCTGAGGGCTTGTGTAACAGCGCATGGGAGAGTATGTCCCCATTTGTTATGACACTTGCTCATGGCGGTGAGGATATTTATGACGGTTGGATGAAGAATAAAAAATCTGCCATGATTTCCTGTAATGACGGTTTCCGCCCAGTAAGCTTTTTGATTGAAGTACTGGAGAACGAGGCTTAATTAGAGGGAATGAGCATACATACCATAAATGATACTGTAAAAGCAACCGTTAAGGAGCGTGAATGAATACACTATGAAACATAGAATTTTTACGATGCCATTTGCAAAAATTTATCAGATGTATATCCAAAAAGCGGAGAGAAAAGGCCGCTCGAAAGAAGAAGTTAATGAAATTATATTTTGGCTGACCGGATATGACGAACACGGATTGCAGGAACAAATAGATAAAGAGGTTGACTTTGAAACATTCTTTGAAGAAGCCCCGAAAATAAACCCAAACTCTGACAAAATCACAGGTGTAGTTTGCGGTATCCGTGTAGAGGAAGTTGAAGACCCGCTTATGCAGAAAATTCGCTGGCTTGACAAACTGATTGATGAACTGGCCAGGGGTAAGCAGATGGAAAAGATTTTGAGAAGCTGAGACGAAAGAAACCTATGAGGTAATTAGATATGTCTATGTGGAGTCCGTGGCGGGGATGCCGCCGGGTTAGCGAATGTTACCGCTTTTGTTATATACATAAAGGCGATACAAAACGCGGTACCCTTACGTATAATCAATTAGGAAGGCAAAAGCAGCAGGAATAGATTATAAGGCACGGTAGAGAAACGTTAGGCGGTTTTAGAATAGTTTATTAAGGAATCGAAACATACAGACGCTGTGGACACGATATGTCTCAGTGTAAAAAACGGACATTGCTCGCTTTGTGTCCTGTAATATCTGGTGCGATGACAGTACTCTGGTATACGAAAGGAGTATGAAAGACTTATGGATCAAATAAAAATAGGAGGTTTTATTAAGAAACTTCGAAATGAAAAGGACCTCACCCAAGAACAGCTTTCAGAAAAGTTTAGTGTATCCCGAAGAACAGTTTCGCGTTGGGAAACCGG
>JAAYTR010000019.1 GCA_012523685.1 Clostridiaceae bacterium
GATCCTGAGGTTATTACCGCAAGTAACGTAGGTATCTCTCTCGGAGTAAAGTACAGCGGACTTATCATAGATAGGGGAGGTAAATATGTAACCGGATCCCAGATCGAAGTCAATGATGTGGTCTACAGAATCTCGGATATTTGGAACACAAATGCTTATTTAATAGTTTACGAAAATACAATAAAAGGTAAAATTACTTCTATTCTTCCGTCAAAAATGTCTCCTGATATAATCGAGATAGATGGTAATTCTTATACATTGGATGCCAGCTTCAATAAATATAAAATAAAAAATTCAGATACAATTCAAGTTGGAGAAACAGTAAAACTGGTATTGGGGAATAATGGTAAGGTTGTAGATATAATCAGTAGTTTTGTTAAAGGAACTGAAAATTATGTATTAGTTCTAAATGCATTTTCTAATAGTAATAGAAATACCGTTGATTATATAGATTCTGGTAAATATAAAAAAGAGTATTATGTTACACTTTTACATGCAGACGGTGAAAAAGAAACTTATCTATCTGAAAGATCAATGCTGCATTTAAAAGGAAAACTAGCATTATATAAAATAATCAAAACAGGAGAAGACTATGATACCGTCGAACTACAAATAGTAAATAACAATGCCTTAAAAAGTTATAAAATTAATAAGGATGAACGAATGATTGGAAATGATTACGTTGCAGACGGTGCTGTATTGTTTAATATAGAAAAAACATATAACGATGAAATCGAGGCATCGGTAATCTCATTTAATGATATAAGTGAAACCCGAATAATGGATGGAGCAGTTAAATACATTCATAAATCGGGTGATTTTATGGATATTGATGTAATGCTTCTTGATGATGCTTTAGGCAGAAATACTGCTTACGGATTGGTTACTGACATGTCCGTGATAGGCAACGAATATGTTGTTACCGAAAAATATACTCTATTGGTTAATGGACAAATGATGACTTACATCGGGAGGACAATGACTTATGCAGAAAGAAACCGAACGGCAGCTTCATTATGGTCAGTTGTTAGAATTAAGCTGAATGAAAATAATGTGGATTCAATTAAAGAAATAATTTCCTCCGTTGATAGCTCAAGGGAAGTACAGGCTGTTGATTCAAGCAGGATACGTATTAATGATAAGGTTTATTCTTATCATAATAACATGACCATTTATAAGCTAACCAGTGACTTAAGCTGGAAGGCAATAACGCCTAATGAGCTAAAAAAAGGATTTGATAATGGTAATGTATCTTTATATTTAGACAGGCCATTAAACGAAGGCGGAAAAGTAGTTGCAATCGTTGTAAGATAACACAATATAAATAGCGCTCTGCAATAATTATTATTGTAGAGCGCTATTGGTGCGAAAGGCGGGATTTGAACCCGCACGCCCTTGCGGACACTAGAACCTGAATCTAGCGAGTCTGCCAATTCCACCACTTTCGCAAAGTGCTTTAAGCAAAGTTTAGTATACATTAAAACTGTATTTATGACAAGTGGATTTTATAAATTTATTAGAGTATTAATTTGTTATTGAAATGATTAAAGAAATTCAGACCTGTATTTAAGGAGCAAAAACATGAAAAAGAAAAGAAGAATTATAACTGTAATTATCATTGCTGTAATATTGATATTAACCGTAGTAATTGTGAATAGTCAAAACAAGGAGAAACCTTTTCCTGTAAGAGTTACCGAAGCTACTAAAGGTGACATAGAAACTGTATTGTCTATAAATGCATTGATAGAGTCGAAACATACTAAAGAATATATGGGTAAGGCTCAATACACTGTAGAAACGGTACATGTTAAAGTCGGTGATAAGGTTAAGGCAGGAGATGTATTATTATCCTACGATATTAAGGATTATGAAAACGCCGTTATACAAGCGCAGATTCAGTATGAGAACGCACTGCTGAATAAAGCTGAACTATTGGAACAGAAGAAAAATATTGAAGATGAAATTCAGGAACTGGATGAGAAAATTTTTATTCTGGATGGCAGCAGTGATCCGGAAGATATTGCAAATCTTCAGGCTTTAATACAGGCAAGAAAGAGTATACAGGAAATCAGCGATGAAAAAATTATGCTGATGGATAATTCAATAGCTCTGGCAAAATTACAGCTTGATACATATACTGACACTTTAAACGAGGCAATGAAAGGAATTGTAGCGGAATTTGAAGGTGTTGTTACTCAGGTAAACGCTACCGAATCCCTTCCTTTAAGTATGGCACAACCGGCTTTTGTTGTTCAGCAGCTTGACAATCTTAAGGGGGTTATTAACCTTGGCAAATATGATGCTGCAAAAATACAGACTGGCCAGAAAGTTACTCTGAAATACGAATCATATACGTATGAAGGAAGAGTATCATTTATTGAACCCGTGGCATCAAAGGATATGGCTATGGGTTCTGCCGATGCAACGATTCAAGCCGAAATCGATATTTTAAATCCCGATGAGCACTTGAAGATAAATTTCGATGTTAATGCAGATATATTAATAGCAAGTGCAAAGCAGGTATTAATGCTGCCTACTGAGTGTCTTAAATATGGTAAAGACGGTGATACCAGTGTATTTATTGTCAAAGATGGTATGGCGGTGCTGACACCTGTAACTATTGGAATTCAATCCGATACTGAAGTGGAAATCAAAAATGGACTGTCGGAAGGAGATGTAGTAATCTCAACACCACCAGAAAACATTACTGATGGAGCAGCAGTTATACTGGCAGGTGATATGAAATGATAAAGATAGAAAATGTTAAGAAGGTTTATACAACTGGTGACATTCAATTGACAGCCCTGAAAGGGATATCATTGGATATAAAGCCCGGAGAGTTTGTATCAATAATGGGACCTTCAGGCTGCGGGAAATCCACACTTATGAATGTATTGGGCTGCCTGGATAAAATGACATCGGGAAGATATATCCTGAACGGGAAGGATATATCAGGCCTGGTTGATAATGAGCTGGCAGAAATCAGATGCAGAGAAATAGGCTTCGTTTTTCAATCTTTTAATCTTCTACCACGTATGACGATTCTTGAAAATGTTGAGCTTCCTATGGTCTATGCCGGGTTATCGAAAAAGGAGAGAAGAGAGAGGGCTTTGGCGGCATTAAACAAGGTTGATTTGGGTGATCGCATTAAGCATCGTCCAAACGAAATATCGGGCGGACAAAAGCAGAGAGTAGCTATTGCCAGAGCAATTGTAAATAATCCATCCATAATTTTAGCCGATGAGCCTACGGGAAACCTGGATACTAAGGTAACCAAGGAAATAATGAGAATAATCCAACAGTTGAATAATGATGGTACTACCGTGGTTCTTGTTACTCATGAAGCTGATGTGGCACAATACTCCAAGCGGTTAATACGTATGCTAGACGGTGAAATAATTAATGACAGTGAGGTTACTGATCGTATAATATTCTGAAAGGGCAAAGTATATGAATCTGTTTGAGAATATAAAAATGGCAATAGATAGCATTTTATCTAATAAAATGCGTTCCTTCCTTACCATGCTGGGGATTATAATAGGAATAAGCTCAGTAATATCTATAGTATCACTTGGTGTGGGAGGACAAAACACAATTACCGGCGAATTTGAAAAAATCGGTGTTTCAACAATAAGAATTACCGTTAAATCAGCAGAGGCTGAAACGAGCGATTATATAACATATAAGGATATTGAGCAGTTAAAAGAAAAAATCGGATATATAAAATATGCAGCTCCTATTACATATCAAACGGGAATAGCCAGTTCAGAGAAAAAGTCCAGAACTGCTATGTTATATGGTACTAATGAAGACATACATTATATAGATAATGTAGAATTATTATACGGACGTTTCTTTAATAATATTGAGTTTGAGGAAGGCCGTGCTGTAATAGTAATTGACGAAACAGCGGCGAAGAGCTTTTTTGGGACAAGCGATGTTGTAGGTGAAACAATTAATGTAGGATCTAATACCAGTACCAAAAAGGCAAAAATAATAGGTGTTACAAAAAGCCAGCTTGAAATGTTTAGTAATATGATGGATGAAGAAATGCCAGTAATTATTTATTTGCCGGCTACATATCTGGATATACTCTATTCGAGACAAAGCAAGATAAGCGAATTATATATAATGGCTGATTCGAAGGATAATACTGAGGCTGCAGGAATATTGGCCCAAAATATGCTTATTAACAGGCATGGAAACCGTGACAGAGATGTTTATAAAGTTGAAAGCTTAATGAAGCAATTAGAGCAAATAAATACTATTGTTGGAATTTTTACAGCATTTATCGCTGCTGTTGCTGCTATATCCCTTTTAGTCGGCGGAGTAGGGGTTATGAATATTATGCTGGTATCGGTAACCGAACGAACCAGGGAAATCGGTATAAGAAAGGCTATTGGTGCAAAGACATCTAATATTATGTTTCAGTTTCTTACTGAATCTGTGATTATTTCATGTATAGGCGGTATTATAGGATTAATTTTTGGTATAGGCGGAGCATATTTATTAGGGCAGCTTGCAGGAATAACACCATCTGTTACACCGCAAATAGTTATTATATCTATAGCGTTCTCGTCTGTTGTGGGTATCTTTTTTGGCATCTATCCTGCAAGAAAAGCTGCAAAGCTTGATCCTATAGATGCTTTAAGATATGAATAATCTATGAGTATAACCAGGAGCTGAGTTGTTAAGATATAAGACGGGGCAGATGCCCCGCCTTTGAAAACAGGCAATATATATTTTTATTCTTGCTCCAGATCGGGCATACTGGTATTCTGTACTACCAAACTACGAGGAGGAATTATGGGTATACCGGCCTCTTCAAAAAACTCTAATATTTTAAGGTTTACTTCCGAATTTACTTTAAGATAGTCAACATAAGCTGTACTTTTTGTAAAATAGTATATCAGTACTTGAAGAGTTGCTTCTCCAAAACCGTTCAAACTGACTACAAAAAAATCTTGATTTATATCATCATGGTTTAAAAGCATTTCCTTAATTCTTGCTATTATAGAATTAATTTTATCAGCAGGAGTATCAAGCGGGATGTGCAAATTAAAACTTACCCGCCTTTTGCCCATTTTTGACCAGTTCGTAACAGGTTCATTGCTCATTATAGAATTTGGCACACTTATCAGAGAATTTGCAAAAGTCCTTATTTTTGTGCTTCTAAAGCCAATTTCTTCGACAAAACCTTCAACATCGCCTGCCTGAATCCAGTCTCCGATACTATAGGTCTTGTCGGTCATAATGGTAATGCTGCCTAAAAGATTTGAAGCTGCATCTTTTGCCGCAAGAGATAAAGCAAGGCCGCCTATACCAACACCGGCAATCAAACCGCTTATATCATATCCCCATTCTTTAATAATCATAAATACTTCAAGCACTACAATAATAAATTTAAGGCTTTTTCTGAATACACCGTTAAGGATAGGAGTGATTTTTTGGTCTTTCTTATTTATATAATGTTCCAAGACCCAGACTATACAATCGGCAGACCGGTATAAGAACCAGAAAACAATTACAATAAAGAATGTCCGTAAAATGCGTATTAAGAAACCTTGTAATAAAACAGGAATATTGAAAGTATTTATGGCAGCCCAGATACTAAGGCCAATTATTAATACTTTCGCAGGCTTTTCTATAGCATTTATCAGGATATCATCCAAATTATTTTGTGTTCTGGCGGCCAGCTTTAAAAGCAGTTTTATAATATACTTTGCAAATATACGGCTAAGAATGAATCCCAGAAAAATAAACAGTAAAGCAAGTATTATGCGCAGAATAACCGGATTAACACTTATACAACCAGTAACTGAATAAAGAAAATCGTTAAAAATCATTAATACATCCTCCATAATTGTTTTTATAAAAAGGTATACTCAGATTCATTATAATATTAACAAAAAAGAGACCAATATGAAACCGGAAGACTCTTTTATATTTTATTAATGAAGAATAAGACGTTTTTTACCGTTGCGCAGAATATTTTTATGTATTTGATAAATTCTATGTCTTATAATATAATTAACAGGAATATGTACTTATGGATATCATAATGC
>JAAYTR010000206.1 GCA_012523685.1 Clostridiaceae bacterium
AGGGATAAAACCATTGATCATATGGTACGCAGTGCGGGGTATGTGCCATGTTTTGACATAAAAAAAGAAACAGCCCGTATATTATTACCTCAGACACTGTCTGATTTTAAGACATCATTCTTAAAACTGTTATATACAAGCTGTTTCCGTATCTATATAAAAGGAGCATCGAGTTATTAATTTAAAGTTCATAACTCATCGTCTCCTTCGGTGTCGTATGGCCAATCTATAATACCTCCCAGATCAAACACCCTGGTATACCCCATGTCAATAAGTTTCTTTGCCGCAGTTCTGCTCCTGTTTCCGCTTCTGCAATAAACTATCACTGTAGTATCTTTATCGGGTACTGCATCGGCAATTTTTTCTTCAATCTCATAATCGGGTATAAGCACACTTCCGGGGATGCGAATTACCTGAAATTCTTCAGGGGTGCGAACATCTACGAGAACTGCCTTACTGTCTCCTTTTATAACACCCAACGCATCTTTAGGAGAAATATTTGTATAGCTTATGGTTTTCCCACAGGCTGAAAAGGAAAGCAAAGATATACCGAATAATCCAAGCAGTAATTTTCTTACCTTATACAAATAATCACCCCTTTCTTATTGTTTCTTCAATAATGAGTGTCAGTATCTTATTTATATAATATAATCTGCCCAATTATATTAAAAGTGATTATGTCACAATAGCATTTTTATCATAAAATTACGGTCCATTTATTACCTATTATGGGCTTAGCCTTATGAAAATTTCTTTTGTAACTCTTGTTATCAGGCTTTTCTTAAGAAAACAAATTGGAAAATTATCTTTTCAAAAAATTTTTCCTGTCGGCTGAAATGCGCATGAATAAACGATTGCCGCTCGCGAGCGAGTTATAAACTGCTCTGTGAGTGGCTTTCTTTGAAAAAAAGTTAAAAATTTTTATAAAAAAGATGGCTTTTTATGTTGCTTTATGAAATAATATGGGTATAAACTAGTTGGCACATAGTGCCAGAAATATCCGAAAGGAGAGTTGACATGAATAAGGCGGATCTTATTGATGCAATTGCCAAAAAGGCGGAAATGACAAAAAAGGATGCTGGTATTGCACTGGATGCAATCATCGAAAGCATTAGCGGATCATTAGTAAAGGGCGAAAAGGTTACATTGGTTGGCTTTGGTACATTCGATGTAAGAGATCGTAAAGCACGTACCGGTGTTAATCCTCGCACTAAGGAAAAGATTAAAATTCCTGCTTCCAAGGCTCCTGTTTTCAAAGCAGGTAAAGAGCTGAAGGAAAAAGTTGCGGCAACTAAAGGCAAGAAAAAATAAGACATAAAATAAAAAAGCGGCCTCACAGGCTGCTTTTTTTATGTGCAGAAAATTAAATTACACAATTCTGTATAATTGGGATGGGGAAAAGGGGTAAGCCTGAAACAGTCTGTATAATATAACGTAACAAAAGAGAAACATACAATTAATACAATTAAATTATATTGGGCGGGCGATTTATGTTAAGCTTTTCCTAGAAGCTCTTTTTATTAATCGGGAGGTCCATACATGAGAAAAAACTTTTTAAAAGTACAAAAATCACTTCTGGCTTTGTTTCTTTGCTTAACACTGGTATTTTCTATGGCAGGGAATGTTGCTCTGGCATATGTTTCTGGCTTTGGAAATACGTCAATCTTCCATAATGAAGAGAGAAAAATAGCTGAAGGTGTTGTTTTAAACCGGTGGAACGGTATTACCGGCAGTAATGCCTATAAGGCAGGCCAAACAATTACTTTTAACCCCAAAACCTCAGATGCTATGGTTCTTGCTGCATACGGGAACAGCGTCAGCAGTCGTGTAACCTTAAGCAGTATGTCAAAAATAGAGGAACAGAAACAAGGAATTTCGATAATTGGAGGAATTAACGGAGATTTTTATTACCTTGAAAATGGTGTGCCAATAGGTCTGTTAGTACAAAACGGCAGGTTAATAAGCTACAGCAATACTAAATGGAATGCTGTCGGTTTTAATCAGGACGGCACAGTTATTATCGATATGCCTAATTTTGAAATGTATTATACACTAAACGGCAAGAAATTTACCTTTGGTAATTTTAACAAGCCGCAGAACGATTGGGGTCCATATCTTTACAGCAGTGACTTCGGACCGAATACAGGCAGTACTGTGCCAAGTCTTGAAGCCGTACTAGATATAACAGAGGGCGATCTTAAAATAGGCGGAACAGTAAAAGCTGTAATATCGGCTATTAAAATTAATGCGAAAGCAACACCAATAGGCGAAAACCAGCTTGTTTTATCAGCGAGAAACGGGAAAACCGGTTTTAGTTCGATGGCCGATTTCAGGATAGGAGACGAACTGGTATTCCGCTTCAACGATCCTGAAAACAAATGGATTAATGTAACACAAGCCGTAGGAGGAGATACAATACTTATTAATAACGGTGTTGTAACAAGCGGATTGTCTTCATCAAACTATAACCCTGTTACAGCAGTAGGCGTCAAGGCCAACGGCGAAGTGGTATTTTATCAGGTAGACGGAAGAAGCACTTCAAGTCAGGGTGTTTCGAGCGCGGAGGTTGCTCAGTTTCTTCATAAATTAGGATGTGTAAAAGCTCTGCAATTAGATGGCGGAGGTTCGTCAGCAATAATTGCAAGGATGCCGGGGCATTCAAGTCCGGGTCTTCTCAACAATCCATCTGACGGAAGAGAAAGAGCAAACTCAAACAGCCTTATTCTTGTCTCAAAGAGCAGCGTTAACATAAAAGAAGGGACAGAAACAAACAGTTCGGCGGCGGCAAATCTGCATGTCTATCCCGGAAAAGTCTATGCTCTGCCCGGGGCTGCCGTACAGTATTCTGTTCTGGCAACCAATAAGCATTATCTGCCGGCACAGTTGCCCTCATCAATAGAGTGGGTGACCGGTACAGGCACTATAGATAAAAACGGTCTGCTACAGGTAGGTAATGATACCGGCACTTTCCATGTTATGGCTGCAGACAGAAATATCGCAGGGAGTTCATCCGTTACTGTTCTGGACAGGGTAACTTCCATTAAACCCTCCAAGAGTGTTTTAACACTTCTTCCGGGAGATAAGATAGATTTAAGCTGCGAAGCTTACTATTATAATATGAAAGTGAATAGTAGTGACAGCTCTTTTGACTGGCAGGTCGAGGGGAATATCGGTACTATTACCGGGGATGGCGTGTTTACCATGGCTGACAACGCCTCCGGCAGCGGCCGCATAATTGTAAAATACGGTAATACATCCGCTTATATAGATGTAGTAATACCAGCCACTCCAAATTCAATAGAAGATTTTGAAAATCAGATTAGCTGGGGATATTCATCGGTCAGGGCAAAATCTGCGAATGTATCAATAATTCAGGACAAGGAAATGGCAAGGTCAGGCAGTGGGCTGTTAAAGCTTGATTATGACTTTACTCTGGGTAATGGCGTAGAAACCGGCGTAGCAGGTGTATATGCATATACACTGAACCCCAACACAAAAGCCAAGACCGAGCTTGCTATAAATGGATCACCAAATGCCATTGGAATGTGGGTGTACGGCGATAACAGCAAGACATGGCTTCGTGCAAGCGTGAAAGACGGAAGCGGACAGAGCTTCTACATCGATTTTACACCCGACTATAACCCGACTAATGGTACAGGCGGAATTGACTGGACCGGCTGGAAGTATGTCGAGGCGAAAATACCAAGTGGAAGAAAAGGCCCGTTCACACTTGAAACGCCGATAAGAGTAATGTGTTCCAGAGACGATATGAGAACAAAAGGAACCTTGTATTTTGATCAGATCCGTGCCGTATACACAGATGGTAATATAGCCCAGGCACCTGTAGTTAAAGTTACATCTCCTGCGGATAAGGCTGTAATAAAAACTGCAAAGACTCCTCTTACGGCTGAAATAATTAAGGGAGCAAACGGAGCAAATATAGACGCAAACAGTGTGAAGGTATTGCTTGACGGAACTGAGCTGACTAATATTTCTGTTGAAGGAACCGAAAATGTTTTAATAAAAGGAGAGCTTGGTTCGGACAGTATTCTGTCTGACGGACAGCACACCCTCACTGTAAACTATTCTGATATGGCCGGCAATAGGAGAACACACACAATTACATTTACAGTGGACACAGGAGCACCTCAGGTGACAGCCGCAACCGATGCCACAGTTATTGAAGGCGGCAGCTTTAATACGACCATGAGTGTTAAGAATCCTAAGAATCTGAAGAAAATCTATGTTGACTTTGAGTATGATCCGACAAAACTTGAGCCGGTGGATCAGGACAGCTCTACCCCGGGCATTCAGGTAGCCTTGGAATCCTGGGCTAAGAAGGGAACAATTATAGCGAACCGTATCGACGAGAAAAATGGCAGAGTGCTTATAGTAATAGACAATCTGACAAATTTATCTGTCGCTGATACGTCCAAACTGGCCACCATAACCTTTAAAGCAAAGCCGGGTTTTGGTGACGAAGCTCAGATAAAGCTTCATCTGGGTGCAATGATTGTTGAAGGAAGAGAACAAAGCCAGAGATTCCCGCTTCCTGATATGAAGGTAAGCCGGGATTATCCGCTAATAATTAAGGCGGAAGGAATTAAGCCAGGTGAAACCACGACCATAACTGTAACCGACAGAAACGGACAACCGGTTGCAGGTGCGGGCATTTATTTGAATGATCTTTCATACCCGTTCTGGCAGACTGATGCAAACGGTCAGGTGGTTACAAATATTTTAACTCAGCTTTTGACCGGAGAACCCTTAAGCATTCGGGCCAAGAAAGATAACCTGGCAAGCAAGCCTTTTGCTTTAGCAGAATAGCAAATATCTGAACAATAGGCTAACCTCGGGAATAGTATATTAGCAAAGACTTCCGAGGGACGTTATGGTTAATCGAAACTACCATTTCGATATTAATAAGCTATTGATAATTGGGGCTTTTATAACACTGTTAGGTGATTTTATTAAGTTGCTGATAACCTATCAGGTGTACTGCAATAATTTATCAAAAAAGAATATAAATCAACTGGAACTGGAAATTGCAGAGGATGACTTTATATAAGTTGTCCTCCTGAGCACAGAAAAGCTCCCTTACTGTCATCCTGAGCGGAGCGCATCGAAATCGAAGGATCTTTTATGTTAACAAAAGATCCTTCGCTACGTTTAGGATGACACAGTTCTATATGTGCTTTAATTGGTCAGATATTCAAAGATCTCTCTCAAATTTTTTCCTTCAATTTGTTTTCTTGCGATGGCAACCTCTTCTTTAACAATTTCAGCTAAGGCCTTTTGTCCAAGAATTTCTACCGGGGCAAGATCATCTGTAAGAACCAAAGTATCATCTGTCATTTCCACAAGGTTTTCGCCTATGAATTTGGAGATATAGTACAGATCATGGTTCTTGTTTATCTGAGCTTTGACATTATTATTATAGTTTTCAATCATATTATTATCATCGCTGACAAAAAGCAGTGAATTGGTAACCTGTGTAAGGTCAGCTCTGTAGACCTTGTTAAAAATACTTTTAACTGTATTTGCCAGATACTCAGGAACACCTGTAAAGCTTCCGGATTTCATATTTACGTTAACAATAAGGATACCTCCGGGCTTCAAATGCTCCTTAACAATCTGAAAAAATTCCTTGGTAGACATATGAAAAGGTACGGTAATATCCTGATATGCGTCGGCAAGAATTATGTCATATTGCTTTGCGTCAGGTGTCGAGAAAAAGCTGCGTCCGTCATTTATGAAAACATTGGCTTCATCTTCCTTCAGATTAAAGTATTCTGTGGCCAGATCGGCAATTTTAGCATCAATTTCAACTGCATCAACAGCTACATTTGGTATGTATTTCTTAAGCTGTTTTGGAAATGTACCTGTTCCCAACCCCAACACCAAAACATCCAGTTCCTTTTCTGGGGACATGTCATTTATGAAATAAGGTGCCATAAGAGCATATTCATAATAGTATCCGGAAAGGGAACCGTCCTTTTTATAAATTGACTGTACTCCAAAAGCTACGTTGGTTGATAATATTATAGAAGTCTCTGTTTCTTCCACTTGAAGATAATTATATAAGGATTCCCCCTCATATAGTATATTGCTTTTCCAGAAAGCATAGGAATCATTGAGGGGGATTAACATAAAAACCAGTATTAAAATTGCGGTTATAGTATTGCGCAACGCATTTTTTTTGGAAAAGAGAAAGTAAAGTGCACATACTATATTTAACAGAAGAGCAAAGAGCAGAAAAGTTTTGCTCGTGCCTATATAAGGAATTGTAAGGAAGGTGGGAGCAAATGTTCCGATAATACTTCCTATAGTTCCCATAGCATATATTTGGCCTGCAATCCGTCCCTTGTTCTCTGTATCTTCAACACCAAGCTTAACCAGGTACGGTGACACCATGCCTAATAATGTCATTGGAAGTGAGAATATTACCAGACAGGAAATGGCCGAGCCTGCTACAACCAGATTGCTTCCTGGGAAAACCAGCATAAGCAGACCAGCAATCAGTGCTATTAAGTATTTGCTTACGAAAGGGATAACAGCAATCCATACTGATGCTATCCAGATATAGAAATATAGCCGCCCAAGGCTCTTATGCTTGTCCGCGCTTCTTCCGCCAAGGACATTACCGATACTCATACAAATCATAATAAGTCCTATTATTACAGACCAAACAATTTGTGAAGAACTGAAATATGGGGCCAGGAGTCTTGAGCATGAAAGCTCAACAGCCATTACGGTCATACCGGACAAAAAAGAAGTAATGTAAAGAATCAGATTATTTTTTCTCATCGGTTTTTCTCCTACTTAAGTTTTATCTTTAAAACATTTTATCATATTATGTTGTAATTAATATACTTAATTTGAAAGATATAATACCATGGCAGATATTGCAGGGACATCAATTACGTCGCCTATAAAATCATATAAGGTATTAACACCGGCGGTTTTTTCGTCCACAACTACGTTCCAATGTCCGTGCATGGGCAAAGAAAAGCTTTGCTTCTGCATCCCGGCGTTATAGGCTACAAAAATAGTCTTCCATGAATCATTATTAGCATAATTATTAAGAGAAAAAGCTATCGCATGCTCGGGGCAGGGATAAAAAGTAAGATTTTTTCTTATTTCCTCAGCCTGTATCATACGAAACGCCGGATGGGCTTTTCTCAGGCTGATCAGTCCCTTATGATAATTAAATACTTGTTGATAACGGTGTTTCAGCGACCAGTCAATCTGGTTTATCCCGTCAGGAAGATTATATGAATTATGCTCACCTTTCTTTGTTCTCATCATATCGGTTCCCAGCATAAAGAAAGGTATACCCTGAGAAGTAAGAACTATAGCGGCTGCCAGATTAACAAGGCGAATATAATCAGATTCTTTTAAATCAGGCCTGCTGGCCAGCAATTTATCATAAAGGGTAAGATTATCATGTGACGCCGTATAATTAACACAATGCCACGGGTAAGCCGCCCATGCATAACCTGAGTAATTCACCTTTGAATAGTCGATGCCCGGGTGGTATACAGCTCCCACAACACCAAATTTTACTCCTTCTTTATATTTATAATTTCCGTTTATAAAACCGGTGCCATCCTGATGAAATGCATCGCCTTTTATGGCATCTCTGGTATTATCATTAAAGAAGCCTATTTTATTAAGCTTTGCCGCGTTAGCCTTGGAAGAAGCATCATAGCCCTTTAGTAGTGAATGACCGCCTGTCCAGCCCTCGCCATAGAGCAGTATTGACGGGCTTATTCTATCAAGTGCTAACCTTATATCATTCATGGTTTTAATATCTATAAGGCCCATAAGATCAAACCTGAACCCATCGATCTTATACTCCTGCGCCCACATTTTTACAGAAGTAAGAATAAAGTTACGTACCATTGACCGTTCGGTAGCAATCTCGTTTCCGCAACCTGAGCCATTGGAGAAGTTGCCCATGCGGTCCTGACGATAGTAGTATCCCGGCACAAGCTTATTAAAATCAGAATCAATGGTTTTATAAGTATGATTGTAGACCACATCCATAACAACGCCGATATTGGCTTTTTTTAAGGACATAATCATTTTCTTAAGTTCAATAATGCGGATATATCCGTTATGGGCATCAGTTGCATATGAACCATCGGGAACATTGAAATTTGTCGGGTCGTAACCCCAGTTGTACTGGTTTTCTGATGGTTTTGTTTCATCTACCGTAAAAAAATCGAAAACAGGCAAGAGGTGGACATGGGTTACACCAAGATCAACCAGATGGGACAATCCTGTGGGCATATTTTCGTAGGAGCGGGTATCGTTTTGTGCCAGACCAAGAAATTTGCCGGGGTACTGAACTTGTGAACTTGGGTGTATGGTAATGTCACGTACATGCACTTCATAAACAACAGCATCAGTAGGGTTTAACAATTCTTTATGGCGTACGCTTTCCCATCCTTCGGGGATTGTCATAGCCGGATTTACCACCATGCTCCGTCTTCCGTTTACCCCCGAGGATCTGGCATATGGATCTGCTGCCTCAAGGGTTTTTCCCATAACCATGGAACTAAATGTATAATATGTTCCTGAAAGGTCTCCTGAAATGCTGATTTCCCACACGCCTTTATCTTCACGCTTCATTTCAACTACATCTTTCAGGTTTGGTCCCGAGCCTGTTTCATAAAGATTCAGGAACATTGCGGAAGCTGTAGGTGCCCATACCTTAAAACAAGTGGAGTCCGGGCTCCAGTTTGCCCCTAAATCATCCTTGTTATAGGTAAATAAATTATCGAATTCCGGTGTGTCATATATCATGCCATAATCCACATAACCATTTCTAAAACCGGGCTTGTAAATCATATATGTGGAACCGGGCATCATATCATTCTCCAGAGATATGATGAATTCCCTGTTGCCCCTTATAGGAGTAACATGCCGTACAGCCAGATTAAGACCATTCTCAAATACCTGAAAAGGTTCCTGCTCATGGCTGAAATGTGCAGGCGCCTGAAGAGCAACAAAAATCTCTCTAAAATTTTGGAAAATGGCCTTTTCAAAACCCGGAGACAGATGAAGTTCATCTAATGAGGTGAAAATCTCTGCAGTATCCTGAACAAGATAAATATCCTCGTATGAATTTCTTGCATTATTTGTAAATGCATAATAGCGGTCTATATGGAGATCTCTTTCGTGCCACCCTCCCCGGCGTACGATAAGACCTATTTCATTACTGTTAAATCCTGAAACATCAATTTCTGCAATCTTAGCTACTTTTCCGGTATCACCATTTAACAGCTCCTGTTTATTGAACATGAAAAGGGAGCCATCTTTTCCCTTTTCCCATATCCAGAGATCCCAGCCTGTATAATCCTGATCATAGCGATAATAGTGAATTCTAAGCATGCTTACCTCCAATGATACAGTTTTGCTAAGTGGTGAACTGATTTATATTAATAATTCTTATTGCTTTATTTTATATGTTTTATTCAGAAAAGTGCAAGGGTGGAGATAATTCAATCTTACTTATTATTTATTCATATGAAGGCCACTGAATAGTATAAACGAAACTGGCAGATAACCTGTTTGTCATCTGCCAGAAACATTCTTATTTTATTTTACTTTGTTCCACCCAAAAAATGACGTAGAACCATTTTTCAAATATATTAGCCTTTTAGTCTTTGCTCCAGAGCTGCGAGCTGATTATTAAGCTCCTGAGGAAGCTTA
Organism: Clostridiaceae bacterium; assembly: GCA_012523685.1. Classification (GTDB taxonomy): domain Bacteria; phylum Bacillota; class Clostridia; order DSM-8532; family DSM-8532; genus DTU059. The sequence goes on from JAAYTR010000206.1 coordinate 9,721, forward strand.
GGACCATAGTTCTTGTAATGCTCCTTAATGGACTCGACTTCTTTGAGCCACTCTTCCTTGTTTACAGCCAGGATGCTTTCCAAGGCTTCTTTTGTGATATCGAGACCTTCGGTGTCAATATCATCAGCAGTAGGCATATAACCGATAGGTGTCTTAACAGCTTTGCCTTCTCCTGATACTCTTTCGCAGATCCACTTAAGAACGCGGCTGTTTTCGCCGTAACCGGGCCAGATAAACTTGCCTTGTTCGTTCTTGCGGAACCAGTTGACATAGAATATTTTCGGAAGCTTGCTATCATCGGATTTTTCTCCGACTTCAATCCAGTGCTGTAAATAGTCACAGACATGATAGCCGATAAATGGCAGCATTGCAAATGGATCACGACGAACCTGGCCAATCTTATCGGAAATCGCTGCGGCTGTAATCTCAGAACCCATAATAGAGCCAAGGAATACACCATGCTTCCAGTCAAAACTCTCATGTACCAGCGGAATTGTGCTGGGACGACGTCCACCGACCAGAATTGCTGAAATGGGTACACCGTTTGGATCTTCCCACTCAGGAGCAATAACGGGACATTGGCTTGCAGGAGCGGTAAAGCGCGCATTGGGATGTGCGGCATTAGTACCGGACTCAGGAGTCCAGTCATTTCCGTGCCAGTCAATAGCATGCTTTGGAGCAGGCTTTCCAATTCCTTCCCACCAAACGTCACCGTCATCGGTTAAAGCAACGTTTGTAAATATTGTATTCTTTTCAATACTGTGCATAGCATTGGGGTTAGAATCTTCTGATGTTCCGGGGGCAACGCCAAAGAAACCTGCTTCAGGATTAATAGCATATAGGCGACCGTCTTTTCCAAATCTTAACCAGGCAATATCATCGCCGATGGTTTCAACCTTCCAGCCTGGAATTGTGGGAACAAGCATAGCCAGGTTTGTTTTACCGCATGCACTTGGGAATGCGCCGCAAACATAATTCACTTTACCTTCCGGACTTGTGATCTTCAATATAAGCATGTGCTCGGCCAGCCAGCCTTCGTCACGAGCCTGAACCGATGCAATACGAAGAGCAAAGCACTTTTTGCCAAGAAGCGCATTGCCGCCATATCCGGAACCATAGGACCAGATAGTTCTCTCTTCAGGGAAATGGCTGATGTATTTTTGCTCAATAGGAGCGCAAGGCCATGGAACATCCTTTTCCCCTTCTGCCAGAGGAGCTCCGATGGAGTGTAGACATGGTACGAAGTCACCATCATCTCCCAATACATCTAACACCTGCTTGCCCATACGTGTCATAATACGCATATTAACGACAACATAAGGACTGTCAGTTAATTCAACTCCGATTTTTGAGGCAGGTGAACCTACCGGACCCATTGAGAAAGGTATAACATACATTGTACGACCTTTCATGCATCCGTCATAAAGCCCGGTCATTGTCTTCTTAAGTTCTACAGGATCAATCCAATTGTTTGTTGGACCTGCATCGTCCTGAGACTTTGATGCAATATAGGTTCTGTTTTCAACACGGGCAACATCCGACGGGTCACTTCTGAAAAGATAGCTACCGGGACGTTTGGGCAATGGAGTAGCCATTCCGGCATCTACCATTTCTTTTAACAAACGATTGTTTTCTTCTTCTGAACCGTCACACCAATATATTTGGTCAGGTTTACATAATTCGGCCATTTCTTTAACCCAGGCTTCTAGTTTTTTGTTCATTATCATTCTCCCTTCGGTCTACATATTAAAAGCTTTTGCTTCTATAAATCTTTATGGCGAGGTATGATTTCATTATCAAAATCATGCCAATTTTTCGCGATTACTCCTATTATACAATAAGAGGCTAAATTTTGAAATAGCAATAATGGAATATTTCATATTTATATTTAAAGAATGTATAAAAAAACGTACATTCAAGGGCCAACAGCATTAAAAACAATGATTTGAGACAATGTTAAGAAGAGAAGTTTTATTTCAGTCAACCCGAAACATGCAAGACAATATTTTTTTGATTTCATATTTACTTTTCAAAATACACTTCTATTGTTTCTCCATCTGCATCTTGCGAGGTATTACCGGGCTCTGTTATGCAGGATGAAGGTTTGTCAATTTCTTTTCTGAAAATTATTCTAACCATAAAAACAGATATAATAAATGCAATTATAAAAAGCAGAATATCGGAGTAAATATTGTCGGGCATTATGCTATAAAGAGGTATAAGAACATAGTTTGCAGCATTAAAAGATAAATGCATCAGTATACACGGATATAGAGATTTGTACTTTAATTTTATAACAGCAAGCAGAACTCCTAAAAAAGTGGCATAGAATACCCAGATAAGCTGGCCGTGCATTAACCCGAATAACACAGCTTGTATAATCAAAGCAATAAATACAGGCATACCTCTTTGCAGACTTTTCATAATAAGGCCTCTGTATAGAATCTCTTCAAGTACAGGTGCTGCCAGTACAACCGATAATATCTGAACCAATGTAATCTCATCCCCTATAAGGTTGGTTGCTTCGGAATACTCTTGTATCAAAGGTTCAGGGATGGGGAGAAAACCAATAAAGTGGGAAATAAAAATGTTTGTGGTTACACCAAGAATTAAAACAGGCCAGGTGTTTTTAAAAGAGATCGGATTGAGATCAAGCCTTTCTTTCACAGTTTTTTTAGAGTTTAAGATTATCATCCAAAATACAAAAAGGCAGATTACAGCTGCAATAATGTTAAAAAGCATTGCGTTATCATAAATTATAGACTCTATTATTTGCGGGAGTGATGCTGATAAGCCCGGCTCATTTATAGCCTTAA
>JAAYTR010000207.1 GCA_012523685.1 Clostridiaceae bacterium
ATAGATGGTTTTATGACAGCTGACAGGGGGAATGTTAAAAAGCTCAAACCTACAAATGTATATAAAGATATTAATGAAGTCAGAAAGATAGATGAGAAAATGGATATCAGTCAGGGTAAATTGTGCATGGGATTCCGTACTAATGTGGAGCCGGCTTCCGATGAATATTATCCGTTGGTCGTATATAACGGTATCCTGGGTGGTGATGCCCATTCAAAACTTTTTAGAAATGTAAGGGAGAAGGCAAGCCTGGCATATTATGCTCAGTCGGTCCTTGAAAAATACAAAGGACTCATGATTATTATGAGCGGAATAGAAGCTGAAAACCGGGGACGAGCTGAAGAAATAATACTTGAGCAGGTTGAAGCAATGAAAAAGGGAGATATTGAAAAAGAAGATATTGAAGCGACGCTGAAAGCTCTTGAAACCGGTATGAAGACAATGCAGGACAGCCAATGGGCAATTGTTGATTTCTTTATGAGCCAGCATCTCACCGAAAGCGGTGAGGATTTTGACTCAATGATTGAGAGGTTGAAAGCTGTAACACTTGATGATGTGGTAAGCGTAGCCCAGAAGGTGCAGCTGGACACAATATATTTCCTGAAACCGGACGGCAGCAGGCATAAGGAGGGAGCAATATGAACTATCGTACTTTGACCTTTGAAAATTTAGGCGAAACCATATATGAATATGATCATAAAACGGGCCTTAAGGTGTTTTTTGTAAAAAAGGCCGGATATAATAAGAAAACAGCAATGTTCGGTACAAATTACGGTTCCATAGACAGTGTCTTTAAGGTGCAGGGCAATGATAAGGAAATACATGTTCCTGACGGGATAGCTCACTTCCTGGAGCATAAACTGTTTGAGCAGGAAGACGGGAACATGCTGGACAAATTTACAAGACTGGGTGCATCACCAAACGCATTTACTTCCTTTAACCAAACAGTATACTATTTTTCATGTACAGATCTTTTTGAAGAAAACTTCAGGATGCTTCTTGACTATGTGCAAAACCCATGGCTGACAGATGAAAACGTCGAAAAGGAAAAAGGCATTATAGGCCAGGAAATCCGCATGTATGAGGATAATGCGGATTGGCGGATATTCTTTAATTTTTTGGATTGCCTCTATGTCAATCATCCGGTTAAGATTGATATAGCAGGTACAATTGACAGTATATCAAAAATTAATAAAGAACTGCTTTATGATTGCTATAATACCTTCTATACCCCATCAAATATGGCAGTTGTTACGGTAGGGGACTTTGAACCTGAAGCTGTTTTTTCAATTGTTGATGAAATGATAAAATTTAAGAATAACGGAAAGGTAGAAAAAAAATATCCTGACGAGCCTAAAGAAATCAATATGGAATATAAAGAACAAAAACTGGCAGTTTCCATGCCGCTATTCAACATGGGTGTGAAGGATACTGTCAGTGTTTCGGGCTTTGAACTTTTAAAGCGGCGAATAGCTCTGGGAATAGCACTATACCATACCATGGGCCGAAGCTCCGATCTGTACAGCAGACTTTATGAGGAGCGCCTCATTAATGACTCCTTCCGTTTTGATGTTTCCGTTAATAAAAGCTACAGTTACGTGGCTTGGGGGGGACAGTCTCCCGACCCGAAAAAAACTGCGGATATAATTTCCGGGGCAATCAAAGAAATGACAGATAAGGGCATAGGACAGGAGGCGTTCGACAGAATTAAAAAATCTCAGGAGGGTATGTTTATCCGCAGCCTGAATTCAGTGGATAATATAGCTCGTGAAATTATGGATTCCTATTTTAACGATACCAGTTATTTTGATGTGGGAAAGGCATATTCGCAGATTGATATTGGCTATACAAACAGTGTTTTCAAAGAGGTTATGGATAATCAGACAGCGCTGGCTGTAATAAATCCTCTTTAATGACATTATAAAAATATTTCGGCATTTTCACCAATACATGATACAATATATAATGTCGAAAATCTGAGTCAAAGTGTTGGAGGTAAAGATATGAATTATATTGAATTTCCAAAACTGGGTATACATCTTGACATTAATCCCAGAGCAGTGTCAAACCTGTTTGGAACAAATATCAGTATCCACTGGTATGGCATTATAATTGCAGTAGCAATTATGGTTGCTCTTTGGCTGGCTATGAGACATAGCAAAAAGTTTAACATTAAAGAAGATGATCTTATTGATATGTTTCTTGTTGCCCTGCCTGTTTCAATCGTGTTTGCCAGATTGTTCTTTGTTGTGTTCACATGGGAAAATTACAGGAATGATTTATTGGGCATATTCAGAATCTGGGAGGGCGGTCTGGCCATTTACGGGGCAATTATAGGTGCTATTCTTTCAGTATATTTTTATTCCCGCAGGAAAAAGATTGACATGCTAAACCTTTGTGACTTTGCATGTGTATATCTGCCTCTTGCCCAGGCAATAGGACGTTGGGGAAATTTTGCAAATCAAGAGTTGTACGGTACGGTTACAACTTTACCGTGGGGAATGACTGGCAGTATCATAGGCGATGATCCGGTTCATCCCACTTTTTTGTATGAATCTATTCTTAACATAATAGTATTTGTAATTCTTCTTAATCTTCGAAAAAACAGGAAGGTTAAAGGGAGTGTTCTCGCAGTTTACCTGATGCTTTACAGCCTGGTTCGATTTATGATGGAATTCTTGAGAACCGATGAGTTTGGTACAGGGGATATTCGCTATAATCAGGTTTTTGCAGCTTTAGTATTTGTGGGTGCGTTTATCTGGCTTATTTACCTTAGAAAGCGCTCGCAGAAAGCAGCGCTTGAAGCTGAAGATGAAGTAGTTGAACCCAGTGAATACTCAGAGATTGTAGAGAAGATTAAGAAGGAAGAACTGGAAGCAGAAGAGGCTGCCGCAGAAGAGAACACCCCGGATGATGAAACTTCGGAAAATGAGAACATTTCGGATCCGGAACCTGCAGAAGAGGATAACCAGCCCGAAGCAGCATCTGAGGAAGGCTCTGACGATATAATAACAAATGAATAAGTACCAGGTGGGACAAGGAGATATGGGACAAGGAGACAGGTGCGTGTCCCGCCACATGGGATAAGAGGACAGGTACGTGTCCCACCAGATGTCATTCTGAGCGCCAGCGAAGAATCTCCACCTGCCCTATGACGGGAGATATAAGGAAAACAAATGGTATCCATAGAAAAAAACAAGCAAAACCCTATATTTAAAAATATTGACTGGATAATGATAGGCACTGTATTATTTCTCAACGTACTGGGATTACTGGCAGTCAGAAGCGTGTCTGTTCATTTGAATCAGCCATCATTATTTAAAAAGCAATTAATAGCATCAATAATTGGCTTGTGCTGTATGATTGTTATTATGCTGATTGACTATAACGTAATAAAGCTTTTGTGTTTGCCCGTATACATAGGTACCATATTTCTCCTGATTTATGTTCTTATATCCGGAGTCGGCCTGGAGGAAACGGGGACAAAAGGCTGGATAGATTTAGGTCCGGCCTCATTCCAGCCTTCTGAGCTGGGCAAGGTTACCTTTGCAATAGTAGCAGCTGTATTCCTGGAACGAATAAAACAGGGTAATGGTGGACTGAACTATCTGTGGCTTGGGCTGACTTCTGTCAGCCTGGTAGGATTGGTGCTCCTGCAACCTGATTTTGGCACATCGGTAGTCTATGTATTTATGCTAGTATGTATGATATTTATATTTGGTATTAAATATCGTATCATTCTCATTACTTTAGGCATTGGGCTTATATCACTGCCTATTTTATGGTTTAGCGTTTTAGAGAAGGTGTTTGATCAGTATCAGATAAATAGAATTCTATCATTTTTAAATCCTGATGCGTATGCCAGAACTACTGATTATCAAATTCGTATGGCAATCCGTTACATAGGCTCTGGAATGCTTACCGGAGTTGAAAAAGGTACCGAGAAGGCAGCCAGGAATGTTCCGGTGGTCGAGAGTGATTCTATCTTTGCGGTTATCGGTGAAGAATGGGGATTTATTGGAGCAGTTTTAGTGATAACACTATTTGTGTTTTTCTTATTACGATGCCTGTATATATCCCGGTATGCCAAGGATAAATTCGGAGCATATGTTGTCATAGGGTTAATGGCCATGTTCCTTTTCCATTTTGTTGAGAATATAGGTATGAATCTACGCATGCTTCCTGTTACGGGAATTCCTCTTCCTTTTATCAGCTACGGTGGTACCTATATGATAGTTTGTTATATTGCTGTTGGCATAATAGTGAGTATTTCTATGCGAAGGCAAAGGCCAATGTTTGAAGCCTAATTGAAATATTAAAATTATATTACAAAAAATCAATAAGCTTTATGATGCAAAAATTACACCAATAAGTGGATGTTGTATATTTTGTAGTTAAAAAATGAATTAAACACAAGATGTTGTGATTACACAAAAAAAAGCAGAAAAAGGCGAAGGCATTTCAAAAGAAATGCCTTTTTTTTGCGCCTTTATAGTGCTAATCGAGGGGTTGACGGGTGCCGATACATGGAGTAGAATACTAGTGAAGTGGGGACAAGTGGAGCGAAGTGGTGGAGGTGAAAAGGAATGCTCATAGGAAAGTACACAAACGTTCTTGATCCAAAGGGTCGTGTGTTTGTGCCTGCAGCATTCCGAGGCGATTTAGGCGATCGTTTTGTTCTTACCAGAGGCTCCGAAGAAAAAAGTCTGTATATTTACCCCATGGATGAATGGAAAAAATTCGTTGAGAAACTCCAGAAATTACCTACATCTAAAAAAGACAGCAGAATGATTATAAGACATTTTTGCGCAAATGCTACTAATTGTGATATGGACAGCCAGGGCCGTATTTTAATACCGGCAGAATTAAGAGAAAAGGCTGAGCTTCAGCGAGAAGTTGTTTTTATCGGAACAGTTAATCGCATAGAAGTATGGAGCGGCGAAAATGTTAAGGATACTGAGGTAGAAGACATCGGTGGACTGCTTGAATCATTGGACATTGATTTTTAGAGGAAAGAGGAAAATGTAATGGAGTTCGAACACAAACCCATTATGTTGGAGGAGTGCATAGAATTCCTTAAGATTCGCCATGATGGTGTGTATCTGGATGGCACATTAGGCGGTGGAGGGCATTCATCCGAAATAGTTAAGAGTCTTGGACCCAACGGGGTTTTAATAGGAATAGACCAGGACAAAAACGCAATTGAAGCTGCAAAGAAGAGATTATTAAGTATAGACAGCAAAGCAAATATATTTATAAAACATACGAACTTTGAAAACATAAGAGAAGTACTGGAAGAACAAAAGATTGACTCCGTCGATGGTGTGCTGCTTGACCTGGGAGTATCCTCACATCAGCTTGATGAAGGAGAGAGAGGATTTTCTTATCAGCATGATGCACCACTTGACATGAGAATGAACCAAAATGATGATTTTGATGCCTATACTCTGGTCAACACCTGGAGCAGGGATGATATGACCCGTATTATACGTGATTATGGAGAAGAGAAATGGGCAGCCAGGATCGCCGAGTTCATTGTCAGGAGTAGAGAAGTACAAAAGATAAACACGACAGGCGAGCTGGTGGACATTATAAAGTCGGCAATACCGGCATCAGCCAGACGTGAAGGCCCTCACCCTGCAAAGAGAACTTTTCAGGCATTGAGAATAGCAGTAAACCGGGAACTTGAGGTACTTGAGAATTTGCTTGATACTGTGACTGACCTGTTGAGCTGTGGAGGACGACTTGTAATTATCAGCTTCCATTCGCTGGAAGACAGGATTGTGAAAAAGGCCTTCCAAAAACAAAGTCAAGGCTGTGTCTGTCCCAGAGATTTTCCGAAGTGTGTTTGCGGTTTCAAACCAAAACTGAGAATAATAACCCGAAAGCCAATAACACCGTCGGAAAAGGAAATTGATGAGAACCCCAGAGCCAGGAGCGCAAAGCTGAGGGTGGCCGAAAAACTCTAAATAATGTGTATACTTTAAACTCATTATACTTTTTACTATGATTAAGCCTGATCAGTACGGTCGGGAAAGAATACCAAAGATAAAACCTAATTACACCATTTTAATGGCTGATATTAGGAACAAAGTACAAAAGAATTCTAAATACTAAAAGATGAAACTGATTTATCAGACACGGCACAAAAGTGGAATCATTTTAATTTACGTAACGAAACATGCTTTATGCATACAAAAGAAGAAAATAGCTAATGTACAAAAGATTTTAAGCCTACGAAAGAAAAAACCTGAAAAGAGATTCTTAATCAGGAGCAAAGCACAAAAGATTTTTATCAAAAACCTGAAACAGGTAAATCCTGATTTCAGGGTTTTTGATTCTTATGAAGATACTTATAAAGGAGGCGAAATGGATGGACAGGAAACACAGTTATGTTTATGGCAGCGCTGCACCAAACATAGCCCAAAGAGCAGAGCAACCATTAGAACAACAAAGGATTGAAAGAAAGCAAACAACCCCTCCTGTTCCGAAAAAATCAAACATACCAAAAGCCAAATTAGTATTTGCTTTACTTTTTGTCGCCAGTGTATGCTTCGTTATCCTATATAGGTTTTGTGTTATTACAGAGCTGAATTCACGTATGGGAGCGCTGAATGAACAATATAACAGGCTCCGTGATGAAAATCGCATGTTAAATGTAGAAATCGAAACAAGTATCGATCTTAACAGAATTAAGGAAATAGCAGAAACAAAGCTTAATATGCATACTCCTGAAAGGTATCAGATGGTTTTGGTAAGTGTACCAAAAAGCAATTACAGTGTTGTACTGGATTATGATTATATAGACAACACGACACAAAAATCTTCTCTTATGGAAAAAATAATCAATACTACAAAAGCTATTTTACCATAGACAGCTGACTGAAGATAAGAGATTTTTTCATAACTTAGGTTTTCATTAATAATAGACAAGAAATATCATGAATGCTAATATATATTAAATTAGAAATAAGAGGGGACTAGAGATTGATCATACGTTTATTAAAATCAGTCTGGTGCCCTTTTTTTGTAATAGGAGACTGATTCATGAAAGACAGCAATTACAAACATAGAAAAAGAATCATGAAAAAGACTGCTGTTAAAAACCTAAGAAGCATACCCGGAAAAAAGAGTACTCATGATAAACCCAGCAGTATCAAGCTTAAGAAACGGGAGTTTTTTATGCTTTTGTTGTTTACTGCTGCACTGTTGTTTCTGATATACCGCTTAGGGCATATTCAATTTGTTAAAGGTGAAGAATATCAGAGAATGGCTTATAGTAATCAGACACAAAAAAGGCAGATCAATCCTAAAAGAGGAACCATATATGACAGAAACGGCAAAGGCCTCGCTATAAGTGCATCTGTCGACACAGTAGGAGTAAATCCAAAGGAACTCAGGGACGATTTGGGCGGGGATGAAACTAAGCTAAGATCCATCGCGAATGATTTAGCCGCAATATTGGATATGGATTCAGAAGCCATAATGAAAAAGTTCCAGGCTAACTCACGTTTCGAATTTATTAAGAAAAAGATTGATCGCGATATAGGCAGTCAAGTCAGAGCTTATTTGGCTGATGCCGGCATCTGGAGCATTTATGTAGACGAAGACTCAAAGAGATACTATCCAAAGGGCAATCTTGCCTCCCACGTGCTTGGTTTTACCGGTACCGATGAACAGGGATTAAATGGCATCGAGCTGGTACTTGAAAGCACTCTCAAAGGTGTTCCGGGCAAAATAATGAATGAAGTGGATGTTTTAGGGCGCCAGGTAAGGTTTTCCAAAGAACGGTATATTGATGCCATTGATGGTTACGATGTGTATCTCACCATAGATGAGACCATACAATATCTTGCCGAGAAGGCTATGGATCAGGCAGTTCTGGACTATAACCTGAAGCGCGGTGCCACATGTATTGTTATGGACCCAAACACTGCAGAAGTTCTGGCAATGGTATCAAAACCGGATTTTGATCCAAATAACCCGGATGCTTTGCCTTTGTGGATTCAGGATGAAGACTGGAATGGTTTCAATGATCCTGAAGACAGCGAATATCTCTGGCAGACCGTATTCAGAAACAGGGCTGTAATGGATACATACGAGCCGGGCTCAGTTTTTAAGGCAATAACTACTGCTGCTGCCATAGAGGAAAATGTGGTAACATTAGAAACTCCCGAAGTATGTAAACCGATTTCGCTGGCAGGTCATACCATTAATTGCTGGCGAAAAGGGGGACATGGTCCGACCGATTTTTTACATGCAGTCTATAATTCCTGTAACCCGGTTTTCGTAAAAACAGGGCTGGATCTTGGTATTACTAAATTCTACAATTACTTCAGTTTGTTTGGATTTACCGAAAGGACGGGTATAGAGCTTCAGGGAGAGCCGACTAATGAAGAATACAGGAACCTCCAGCATAAGGATCCAAAAGAAATAGACCTGGCGGTTTCTTCTTTCGGGCAGCGTTTCCAGGTAAGTCCCATTCAAATGATTACCGCATATTCTGCCATAGCAAATGGCGGGAACCTGTTAAAACCCACTATAATAAAGCAGATAAGCGACAGCGAAGGCAATATTATTAAAAAGTTTGAGCCGCAGGTTGTAAGAAAAGTAATATCCGAGCAGACAGCGCAGACTGTCCGGGAAGCATTGGAAGGTGTGGTAGCAGAGGGTACAGGCCGGAATGCATATGTTGCCGGTTACCGTATAGCGGGAAAGACCGGAACATCTCAAACACTAGAAACTGATTCGGAAGGCCGTTATGTAGTATCTTTTATGGCTATTGCCCCCGCAAACAAGCCCAGAGTTTGCGTACTGGTTATACTGGATCATCCTCAGAATGAGATGCATTTAAGGTCAGGCGGTATTCTGGCTGCTCCCATAGCCGGGCAACTAACCGAAGAAATTCTTAAATATTTACAGGTAGAAAGAGAATATACTGAAAAAGATAAGAAGGAAATGACTCAGGAGGTTTATGTGCCTAATGTTATAGGGCTCACTGCAGCAATGGCTGAAGATAAGCTGAAAGCATTTGGATTGAAATATATATATGAAGGAGAAAATACTAATCCGGATGCCATAATATATAATCAGACACCAAAGGCTGACTTTTCTATCCCGCAGAATTCGACTATAATTTTATATACTGATGAAAATAGGGCTGAGACAAAGGTAACAATGCCGGATCTTAAAGATAGAACTGTTTCAGAAACTATTGAAATTTTAGAAAGAGTAGGCTTAAATATCCGAATCCGGGGAAGCGGAACGGTTCAAAAGCAGGAATATCCGGCTGGAACCCAATTGAGCAAAGGCCAGGTTGTAGAGGTTAGTTTTGTGGAAATGATAGGGGATTAGATCGTTGGCGAAAGATCTTGGCCCACTGTTATCCTGAGCGTCAGCGAAGGATCTTTCTGCAGAAACTATTATAGTAATGCCGATAAATAGAATGAGGTGGAATATGTATGTTATTAAGTGAATTAATAAAAAATATAGAAGTACTGGAGAGAAACGGGGATATTGATATTGAAATAAGAGGTGTAACATATGATTCGCGAAAATCCCTGCCCGGTTATCTCTTTGTATGTATAGACGGGTTTGCCACAGATGGGCATCATTTTGCTCAGCAAGCGGTGGATAACGGTGCCACGGCACTTGTTGTCGAGAAAGATGTCTCAATAATTGGAGAAGCAGTTATTATTAAAGTCCCGAATTCCCGTGAGGCTTTGGCCGGTTTATCGGCACAATGGTTCGGCAATCCTTCAAAGCATATGAAACTGATAGGCATTACAGGCACAAAGGGAAAAACCACCTCCACATACATGGTACAATCAATCCTGGAGAAAGCGGGTAACACGGTAGGACTTATAGGAACCGTAGCCAATTGTATTGGTAGTGAAAAAATTCCTGCAAGAAGAACCACACCTGAATCCTACGACCTTCAGGAAATGTTCGAAAAAATGCGTGACAAAGGTGCTGACACAGTCGTTATGGAAGTTTCATCACAGGGTCTTAAGCTGCACCGTGTCTCTTCCTGTGATTTCGATATTGGTGTTTTCACAAACTTCTCAAAGGACCATATTGGAGGATTTGAACATCCGGACATGGAAGATTATTTCGATTCCAAAAAAAAGCTGTTCGGACTTTGTAAAAAGGGCATAGTAAACATTGATTCGCCCCAGGGTGAAATAATTGCCAAAGAGGCAAAATGTGAGATATATACCTATGGTATTGAGAAGGAAGCCGATATTAAAGCAAAAAATATCATAACTCACTCGAATTCGGTAGAATTTGAATGCATAACACCCTGGTTTACTGAAACAATTAAAGTTTCTGTTCCGGGATTGTTCAGTGTTTATAATGC
>JAAYTR010000208.1 GCA_012523685.1 Clostridiaceae bacterium
TGGAAGAGTATGAAAGGCGAAAACAAGCAGTAATTCAATTTTCTGATGAGTATAAATTTAAGGTTACCTATGATGATGAATATAAATTAGAGTATTGGAAAAATAAACTTGGTAAAGACAGACTTCTAAGGTGTAATACCTGTTACTCTTTAAGACTCTCTGCAACTGCAAAATTTGCCAGGGAGAATTCTTTCGATGCTTTTACCACTAGTTTGCTGATAAGCCCATATCAAGATCATGAACTGATAAAAAGCATTGGACAAACCCTTGCCCAAAAGTATGGAATAGACTTTTATTATGAAGATTTCAGGGAACTATACAGGAAAGGAAGAGAACTTTCCAGGGGTAGGCACTATTATATGCAAAAATATTGTGGCTGTTTTTACTCATATAGTGAATCTGACCACCCCAAAAAGCCGATATATAATTTTGAAGAGGATGTTGAAAAAATCTTGTAATCTTATTGTCTAATTTGATATGACAAAAAAGTGGTATAATAGACAGCAGATACAAAAGATAAACTTCAAGAGGTGTAAATAATGAAGAAAATTCTGTCAATCGTACTTGTTTTTTGTACAATTATCTCTCTTTTAATACTTACGCCGTTACAGGCGCAAGCCGCAAATGCACTGGAAATGTCAACGGGCGGCTCGATATCAAAGGTTACATATTCACAAAACAACAGCATAGAAGAAATCCGGATATATTCTTCATCAAAAAAGATTACAAAACAATATCTTATACCTCCAGAAGGTTCTATAAAAAATTACAGATTAGGTTTTGAAATAGAAAATGCTGATGTATCCAAATCTATTAAATTTGATATAAACAAAGGCACCGTTGTTCAAATACGCATGGCAAATATGTCTGATCCTAAGAGGGCAAGCGTTGTTGTGGAAACAACAACAAAGCCGGTATATGCTTTTTCAACTTCATCAGACGGAAAGTATATAATTTTAACACTTGGCAGCAGCTCGTCTTCTACTAATGACCAAAGCACACCAAAATCTTCGTCACCCGGCACTACACCAGCACCTACACCATCAGCAACGCAAAAGCCATCAACAACACCGGTTCCGGCCGCTAATCCAGGCTCAGGAAGCAATACAACCGCTGCAAATACTAAAACAAGTAATGGACCTTTATCCCTTGCTTTATCCGGCGATTCCTGTACCATTACTCTAAAAGGAATCAGTCTGACTCAGGCTGATAAAGGCAGCATACCCAGATTCGAGCTGAGAGAAAAGGAGAAAATTCTACAGATTACTATTCCCGGAAAGGACACCAGATTTACAGAAGGTTTTCTAAACGGAAATTCTATTATTTACGGAGCGCTTGTGAACTATAATACCAAGCAGAACAGTACAATTATACGCATTCCGTACAATAACACTATTACATATTCCCATACTGTGTCAGGAGGAAATTCAACATTTGTAGTCAAACCGGGCAATACAACTGTACCTGTTAATAATCCGACAACACCATCACAGCCAGTAGCTACACCAAAACCGGGCACACAGCCATCACCTTCTCCTTCACCGTCAACAGGCTCATCCATAACGAATAACATAAAAGCCGGAAACGGTGACGGGAAAACTGCTCTTCGGTTAATTGGCACAGGTATTGTGGATAAATACCATAAGTACAGAGATAAGATTATTGTTGATGATACCGGAAGCAAAGGCACTGTTACATTTATGATACCAATAAATATAATTAACCTTGGCAATGGATCAATAAATATTAATGATAGTCTTGTTAAGTCTATAGATTTATTTTCAACTGCAACCAATTCATTTTTGACTATCCATAAAAAAGATGCCAATAAGAAATTTGAAATTGTTGTTGGCTCAGGCAATAATGAACTTGCTATTGTGGTCAGTACAGGAACAGGGGGTTCCACGGGATCAAAGCTGGTAGTGATTGATCCGGGTCACGGTGGAACTGATCCGGGAGCAGTTTTTGGGCAGTATTTTGAAAAGGTTTATAATTTAGATATTGCTTTAAGATGTGAGAAAATACTGAAATCCAAAGGAGTAAGTGTTGAACTTACCCGAACTACTGATAAAACCATGAGTCTTAATGAGAGGGTCAAGTTTGCAAATGACAGAAATGCATATCTGTTTGTAAGCATTCATAACAATAGCATGCCAGCCGGAACAAAAGGATCAATGGTTCTTTATCACTATACAAGCTATAGAGGAAAACCATTTGCACAAATTATGCTGGATAATCTGGTAAAAGACTTAGGAACGGCAAAGATAGGTATACAAGGACGACAAAACACTGTCGTTCTGAGAGATACAAAAATGCCGGCCATACTTGCAGAAGTTGCATGTATGTCCGACCCTGCCGATCTGGCGCTTTTGAATACTGACTCGTTTATACAGAGAGCTGCTGAATCTATAGCGAACAGTATAATCCAGATATTAAACTCAGGAATTTAA
>JAAYTR010000209.1 GCA_012523685.1 Clostridiaceae bacterium
AGGAGATATATTTATGAATACACCATACTGGATATCAAGCTCTGAAGGAGTAAATTTTGAACCACTAAAAGAAGATATATCAACAGATCATTTGATTATCGGGGGAGGATTGGCCGGTGTTACCTGCTTGTATCTGCTGACAAAGGCAGGTTTAAATGTCACACTGATTGATGCCAATCGGGTCGGTTATGGAACGACCGGCAGAAATACCGGAAAGGCTACCGCCCAACACGGTTATGTATATTCAAAAATCGAAAAAAATTATGGAATAGACATAGCAAAGAAATACTACAAGGCAAATGCTGAAGCAATTAACTTTATAGATGATACTTCAAGGCAATATAATATAGACTGTCAGTTTAAAAGGCTTCCTGCATATCTTTTTACAAATTCACCTGAATATGAAAGCAAATTGGAACAGGAGTTTGAGCTATATCAGCAAATAGGGCTGGATTGTTCCTTTGAAAAGCAGATACCACTTCCTGTTGATGTCCTGTGCGCACTAAAGATGAATAACCAGGCACAGTTCCACCCAAAACGTTTCCTGGACGGGTTGGTTGAGCAGGCAATAAAGCAGGGGGCGCAAATATACGAAAACACCCGGGTTATCGACTTTCATCCGGGCAAGGAATGTGTTATTGAAACAAAAAGTAAAAACAAAATAACTGCAAAGAAAGTTATTATTGCGTCCCACTATCCCTGTTATGACGGAAGAGGCTTCTATTTTTCCCGTCTTAAGCCTGAAAGAAGCTATATTATCGGTATTGAAATGGATTCATTTCCAGACGCACATTTTATAAATGCTGAGGATCCTACTATATCACTGAGGTTTATTCCTGAAGAGAAGATTCTGCTCATATCAGGTGAGAACCATAAAGTAGGGCACAAAGACGCAAATCACTATCAAAATCTAAAGAACTATGCAAAGGCTACATTTAACACAGAAGCTGTAAAATACGAGTGGTCGGCTCAGGATTATATTCCTCATGATTATATTCCATATGCGGGATATATAAATTCTGATAATAAGAACATTTTTATAGCTACGGGATTCAGAAAATGGGGACTTACCAACAGTATAGCTTCAGCTATACTCATCAGAGACCTCATTGTGGAGGGAACGTCACCATACGAAGAATTATTCACTAATATGCGGGTTAAAGACATAGTCTCATTCAATTTCTTAAAAGAAAATGCCGATATGGTTTTTCAATTGGTTTCAGGAAAGCTGACACTGGGCGAAACTGAACTTCCCGAGGAAAAAGGGATTGGTGTAATAGTTAATGTGGGCGGAAAACGTTGTGGCTTTTATCGAGATGAAGAGGATAATATTTACCTGGTAGACACCACATGTCCCCACATGGGTTGTGAGTTAAAGTGGAATTCGCAAGAAAAGTCATGGGACTGCCCATGCCATGGCTCAAGATTTGATTATAAGGGCAATGTACTGGAAGGTCCCGCAGAGTATAGTTTAAACAGTTACAATGAGCCGAAGAATAAAATAAATCCGCAGATAATGTAGTAATAATTGCCCTTTTGCTGCTTGTTTATTTTATGTAAAACTTGTATGATTAATAGGTGATTTTGCAGCAAAGGGGTTTTCGTTGTGAGCAGTAAAAATAAGAAAGTGAGTACTATAATCCTTTTAGCAGTTACAGCAACCATGTGGAGTCTCGGAGGGCTCTTGATTAAATCAGTGAATACCCACCCTTTGGCGATATCAGGAACGAGATCTGCTATTTCATGTTTAATCATTTTATTATATGTAAAAAAACCAAAGTTCAACTGGTCATTTCCTCAAATTGCTGCAGGGGTGGCTTATGCCTCTATGGTAATTTGTTTTGTAGTTTCCAACAAATTTACAACAGCGGCTAATGCTATACTCTTACAATATACGGCCCCTATTTTTGTGGCTTTGCTTAGTGCCTTGATGCTTAGGGAAAAGCCGAAAACCATTGACTGGGTTACCATAGCAGTGGTGCTTGGAGGAATGGTGCTGTTTTTCCTGGAAAGTATTGATACAAAAGGACTCACAGGTGATATTTTTGGTTTGTTAAGCGGTATAAGCTATGCTCTTTTCACTATATTCATGAGAATGCAAAAGAATGGGTCACCGGTAGAGTCGGTTATTTTAGGTAATGCGATAACTGCAGTGGTAGGCTTGCCTTTCCTTTTCACAGCCCTCCCTGATTCAAAAGGATGGTTGTGTCTTGTTATCTTAGGGGTTGTTCAACTTGGAATTCCATATATTTTATACAGTAAAGCAATTAAGGATGCTACGGCTCTTGAGGCCAGCCTTATCACCATGATAGAACCTGTACTGAATCCAATTTGGGTCATCTTAATATTAGGAGAAATACCGGGCGTTCTATCCATAATAGGTGGAATTATCGTTATTGCCACTGTTGCAATAAGATGTATTATTGTCTCATCCTCCAAATTCAATAATGAAGAAAAAACACGGATACTTATAAATTAAGTGAATTTTCTTATAAACAGATTATCTCTTTCAAGCAAATCTTCAATGCTATTAAAACCAAGCTGTTCTAAAAGCTCAATGGCATGAGGATTATCAATGGGTGTACTGTATGCGGCAAGATCCCCGTATTCGATTACATGCTCAGTACCTTCTTTGTAGGGGATAAGTGCCTTGGGACCGCCGACGCATCCACCAACGCAGCCCATTCCCTCCATAAAATTAGCTTTTATTTCTCCTTCGGTAATATCTTTTAGCAAACGCTTGCATTCAACAGCCCCATTAGCCTGTGCTGCTCTCAGTGGGATCTTTCTGCCAGGATTAAGACGGTTAAGAGTGCTTTGCACAGCTTCGCTGACACCACCGGTTCGGGCATATATACGCCCCGCTTTAGAGGAATGGTCCCTCAAATCTTCGGGCAAACCGGAGAAATCAATTTCTGCAAGATCAAACAGCTCTTTTATTTCCTGGAATGTAAGGACATAATCGACTGCGTCTTTTATATCGGGTTCTTTAGCTTCAGCCTTTTTTGCAATACAGGGCCCGATAAAAACAGTTACCGCATCCGGGTGAATACTTTTAATAGCCCGGCCGCAAGCCACCATCGGTGACACGGAGGGCGGCATGTGGGGAATCAGATCATGATAAATTTTCTTAATCATTGCTACCCATATGGGGCAACAGCAGCTTGTAAGCATATAATCCTTGTCCTCATGTATGGTGCGATCAAATTCTAACGCTTCCTTAAGAGTAAGGATATCTGCGAATAAAGCTACTTCAAGCATACCGTAGAATCCAAGGCATTTAAAGGCGGATCTCAGTTTTCCTGCTGTAACATCCAGCGTGAACTGGCCGTTAAAAGCAGGAGCAATCATTGCATATACAGGAACCGTTTTGGAATGCAACAACTCAAGAATCGGAATTAAATCTTTTCTTTCAACCAGGCCTTTGTTTTCGCATACTTCAACACAGCGGCCACAGCCGGTGCAGTCATTCTGTTCAACAATAACTTTACCGTCCTCATCTCTTTTGATGGCTGAAAACAGACAGGCTACTTCACAAGCGGGTATTTTTTCGGAGGAGCAACTGTCACATGCACCCGTTCTTATTACTGACGGATAATTCTCAGGATGAAGAATATAATTCAAATCATCCTCGTTAAATTCATCGTTTTTTCTCAAATTATCAATTTCTTCATTAAGGCTTTTATTAAATGAAGCTTTGACCAATCTGTCATATAATTCCCGGAAGGTTAGCATATTAGTATCCCCCTCATTAGTTCGCAAATTTTTTACCCTGCTTACTAAACTATTATACAATGCTTCGCAAGGATCTGAAATATAATACCAAAATTTATATTTTATTATTCTTACCCGTGATATATAATAATACTTATTATAATTTCAACTTAAGTTAAAATATCAGCCTATAGTCTAATTTGGAGGTAAATTGAAATGAAAAACAGTAATCTTTATGAAGTTAGACCTATTAAGGACCTGAAGGACATGCTTGATTCCAG
>JAAYTR010000210.1 GCA_012523685.1 Clostridiaceae bacterium
CCGCTTTTTCAGACTCACGAACTAAATCCGCAGGGTAAACAAGCATTTTTGACGGAATGCAACCTTTTGTAAGGCATGTTCCGCCAAATTTGGACTTCTCAATTATCGCACAGGACATTCCGGCAGAAAGAGCCGCTTCTATAACCATAAGCCCTGCACCACTTCCAATAACAATAATATCAAAGGTCTTCATCCCGTTACCTCCTCGTGACATATAAATATTAATGTAATCCTTTAATCAGATTATCATACCTTATTTGTTATCTCAATTATAATTGGCAATGACACTTTTATTAATTTGTCAATGATTTCTTATGTCATAAATCCCAAACACATTGTTAATGCTTTTATAATTAAGTTAAGCAGTATTATTTTACATATTCTTTACTTCTTCAGAGTGCCCACACCGTTATCCTGAGTGGTGAGTTAGCGGAGGCGAAGCATCTTGCGTGTTAACAAAAAAGATTCTTCGACTCCGCTCAGAATGACAAGGAGCGCTCAGAACAACATAAGAATTCATTTTCTCTAAATGAGGAGGTTAGCATGGCTAGATGTATAAACTGTAATAATAAACTGAAACCGGGTAGTGAATTTTGCGGCAAATGCGGAACTGCAAACAAACAAATCATTAAATCAACTCCCGGGTTTTCATGCCCCGGATGCGGAGGGAATGTTCCTGAAGGCAGCATCAATTGCACAAATTGCGGCAGGCCCGTTCCACAAACAGTTCCATCTATGCAAACGCAGTCGATAGCTTGCCCCAGCTGCGGTGCTTTTAACTATCCCGATACATTTTATTGCATGTCCTGCGGGCGGCCAATGCCGACTGCTGCCGAGATTCAAAAACAGCAGATCAATACAGCCCGCCCTGTTTCAAAATCAAAAAGATCTCTTATCTATTCCGGGGTTGCAGTTGTACTGATAATTGCCCTTATTGTCGGACTTTGGAAGCCGGGATATATATGGCAGTGGATAGATAACGATAAAATTATCGGAGCCGAAAAAGATAATGGTAAAAACAATAAAGGAACCAACGGCTCAGAAACCAGTCCTGAAAGTAATGAAGATATCTCAGTATTGTCTGAGGAATGGATGGCTGATTATCTTTCATCCGACCCCGGCACCAATCCTGCCCCAATGCCTGTTTCAGGAACAAAGGCCTTTAAGGTCACACCTGCTGACGGCATAACCATCTCTGCTCCTGAAAATGCTCTTGATAAGGACCGGGAATTTACAGCCGAAAAAATAAACGAAGATAAAATAATGGATATTACCGAAAAGTATGTCAATGCTGACTGGTTCGTACTGGGCGGATATAAGATCGATGGCGGAATTGGTTCTGATGAACGGATGCCGGAATTGATCAATGTAGATATGGATCTTTCGAAACTTGGTATAGACGAGGTGTTCTGGGAATTCACCTATGCTCTCAGAATCGGAGATGATGGTTCTGTTTCATTTCTTCCTTCCAATGTAAACGGTTCAGTATTATCTTGTCAAACCAGGCAAAACTCAATTATCTGTGCGGTGATAATTGGCCTGGCAGCCGGGACCACAGTAATGCATCTTATTGAACGCGGCCATGAAGGTCTGGATAAACTTTATGGGGATAAGGGTATAAACTTTCATCATATTGTCTATAAGGGTAACTATGCTTCATATGATGTATACTGGCCTGAGACATTATTATCGGCTGAAATGAAACAATACTACGAAGAAATAACCCCCATTATGAAAAAATATAACCTTAACCCCGATGGATCTCTCAATTCTGCTGCTCTTGATGCTACCAGAAAATTTAAAAGCGGTTACGAGATGAAGGGATACCTGGACGACAAATTAAAAGCCCTATACAGTGACCCGGAATATGCCGAAATTGCCCGTAAAATGAAGGATGTGGATTTCAGCAAAAAGAACCACTGGCCTGCTGAGGTGGTTCAGACTGCAAATGCGCTGGAGATAGCTGATAAATATCTTTTTGGTTTCAGAAGCTTTAACACACCGGGATACGATGTTGATGTGGTTGTATTGGACAAATGGCCCGAGGGTCATGGAAAAGAATCCTTGGGAATCAGTATGAACCTGTATACATATTATCCCTTCATCCATATTAATGCCGGACATGAAAAAATGCCCCGTTCCGCGACAGAACAAGGAACTGTGGAAACTTCGAGCCTTATCCTTACAGTAACTCATGAATTGTTTCATGTAGTTGAGAGTACGAAGGTAACCTTTGATTCCGACGAATATACAATGTTCTGGGAAGCATTGGCTGTATCGTTGGAAAAGGAAGCCTTTGATTACTTTTCCAGTGAGGCCGGTGGGAAGGTAATAAATTCAGATCATACTACTACATTGACAGATCGCTACTATTTTGAAAATTTATACGCAAGATCTTTATTAAATCCTTTCTTGTGGAGCAATAACAAGGATAATAAGGAATATCTCAGAATTCATGGCTATCAAGCTTCCCATTGGATCGACTTTTTGCGTGACCGATATTATTCAGATAAACTGAACGATTTTATCCCCGATATATTAACACGATTCAGCAGAACGCCCGGGGGTGAAGAGATATTTAATTCAGTGCTGCGCCAGCAAACGGCTAATGTAAGTATAAGTGAATCTTCTTCCGCACAGCCATACAGCAAGGATTTTATTGCATTTTGTAAAAAGTACTACAATGATATATATTCCAGAATGCAATTCACTTCACCCAAAATTGAAGATATTAAGCTGAATGCTGATAACCCGATGGCAGAAATAAAAATGAGCTGGCAGCCATTATCGGTTAGGATGCAGGATTTTAAAATTGACAGTAAAGGTGTTGACGAAAAACCCGTTGAATACAAATTGGCAGTAAAGGGTAAACTCCCTTGGGCTAATTATTATATATCCCGCAATTTTGTGGACGGCTCAAACACCACGACAATTTATCCGAATCAAGAGATCGTTGTGCTTCCTGCAAGTACTTCCGGCAGTATTACTCTAATGGAAATACAGGCACAGACCGAAGAGATTTCCCGTGATGCTGATGAGAAAGATGCTACATATCAGGTCTATCTTCTTCGCCAGCCTGAAGAGCCTACTATTGAAATTGATGAAGATTATTTAGTCATTACCCCTCCTGACTGGAGCATACCGGATCCCAAAGATATTCTTTCGGGATATGATATTATCATTACCGGCCCGGGCGGCGCAGAATATCGCCACAAAGAAGAGGTATCTCTGTATCCGGTGGAAATACCCTTAAAAGACATCAAGCCTAAGGATAAAAGCAAGATCTCTGAGGAAGGAGCGGACGAATACACTGCTTACATAGTAGAAAGGATAGATTTGGCCGACGGAACCACTGTATACGGTCCTGATGGAAAAGTAGCAAAGCTTGGCGATGAGCTTAGATTCGAAGATGTTATCGGCCAATGGGATATGGCCCAGACTGTGTCCAACTTCAAAACTCCATATCTCGATGAGCTTATTTCCCAAATGGAGGACGTTGAAGGTTCGGAAGACTTAATAGAGCAGTACAGGAAATCATTTGAAGGAGTTGAAGGAACTCACAACGGGACCATGACCATCACAAAGACGGGTGAAGATACAGCTGAAATAGGATTCTATACAGAGAACTCGCAATTCGGAGGCACTGTTTACTATAGAGGAACCTGGGATGACGGAGTTTTGCACCTTACTCCAACGGAAGGAATACTCGGTGGAGGCTTTGACCTATATTTCAAGAAGAATAAAGGTGTGGTAACCTGCCAGGGAGAAAGCACCTTCGCAGACCAAACAGCTTCTTATTCATATACTATTTCAGCCACTAAGAAGAACTAAACAAGGAGGAACAAATATGAAATTTTGTATTTACTGCGGTGCCCAACTAGATTCAGGTGATAGGTTCTGCACAGCTTGCGGAAAAAGTACAGTAAATTCGAATGAAAACGTCGGGCAGCAAAGCTCTGATACCGGCGCATCCCCTATACCCCCGCAACCCCAGCAATATACACCTCCGATACCGCCGGGGCAGACCGGACCACAGTACAATAACCAGCTTGCTCAACCGGAGCAAAATATTCCACCCGTTCAGCAAGGATATTATGCAGGCCCTAATACTGCTTCACAGGGATATAACATGCCCCAACAGAATGGAGGCTTTCCCCCCTATCACCCGGGAGCATCACAATCCCAAAATTTTGCATCCCCGGGCGCACCCCAGCCCCGCCCCGGAGGTAGTAATCAGTTTACCCAGTTTTCACAGGAAATGAATACGGGGAATATTCAAAAAAGAACAGGGAGCCGTGGGATGCTCTTATGGGGCATCATTGGACTGGTCGTTTTAGCCATTATTGTTGGCGGAATAATAACAGCATTACGTCTGAAAGACTCTTCCGGTGGTAATGATGATAATCCAAAGGATAAGAAATCAAGTTCAGTTTCAATCGATAAAGAAAACAATGAAGATAAAGATAGCAAAAAGGCTGAAGAAAAACCCTCCAAACAATTGTTCAAAAACGTAAAAACCGATGCACAGCTATCGGATATAGCCGGGTATTGGGAGGGAACTATTCTCTTTACACGTATGGAAGGTTTTGAAAACATCCCCGAAGAGGATCTTCCCCCCGATTTTGACATGAAGGCGTTTATTGCTGAGGTTATGGCTTCACCAGTTCCCATGGTAATTGAGTTTGAAGAGGACGGGAACTGGGAACTGGATGTTGATCTTATGGAAGGAATGTTATTGGGCAGCCAAGATTACGATAGAGAAATGCATGAGTTCAGCCCCCTTATTATAAAAAAGCTCGATAATGGATCCTTCAATGTAGAATATACCGAAAAAGCCGATGGGTACGGTAATTCAAATGAAGCCCAAATTCTCTTAAGCGGAAGTGTTGTTCAAGAGGATGGGGAGCTTTCCATTAAGGGTAGATTTTTAATTAGCCTGACAGAGGATGGTATAACAATAACAGAAGAAGGCGAATACACTGTCTTTCCGCAGGAGTAATCAAGACAAAGTTTAGTATTATCGAACATAAAGAATTGCGGGATACAAAAAGCGGCTGTCTCAAAAGTCAAATCTATGACATGCTGTTCAGAGCTGAAATGCCTCCGCAGGAGCAGTTGAATGTTGTAATGCGAACAGTGCAGCTCGAGTGAGGTAAAATCTGCCGGAAGCAGATTTTAGCCGGCACACGCCTGGACGGCGTGATTGCCAGCGACCTCGCGAGAGCAAACTTGAGCATTAACAACTTCCTGCGACGAGGACAGCAAGAAGATCTGAACAGTATGGCAAAAATACTATTTTTAGACAGTCCCTTTTTAAATATCATTAAATTGAGTTTACCAGCTGCTTCCGCCACCACCGCCTGAGCCACCGCCGGCGCTACCTCCATCGGAACTTCCTCCGCTTGACGAAGACGGTCTGGAAGAAATGGCCGAAGATATGCCCCTCATACTTTGCTCCAGATCTTGAGCAAAGGCTGAGGCACTAAATATACCGGGGGTTGCGGTAAAGTACCATTTTGGGGGTGAAACCATTATATTATCAAAGTTCTTAGCCCATTTGTCGGTTACTCCCAGGACCATTGCAAAGGGCAGAACATTGTAAAAATACTGAGGATTATCATTAACAAGAAGTTTAATGCGGTCCAGCTCGGTAGCCTTTAAGAATTCCCTGAAGCCAACTAACCTCTCCTCATACCATGTTCCGATGGAGGTTCGTCTTTTACAGCGGCATGATAAAACTGCCAATATTATTGCGCAGGCAATTGCAATAATCATATAAACAAAAATTCCGCTTTCAATAGCCAAATATAGGCTAATTCCAATGGAAAACAGAGTAAACATAAAAGCTATAAAGACTTGTTTAAGTCTCACCTTCTTTGGAATGCCTTTCCAATTCTTAATATTATAGATTATCGCATATAATGACGCAGTAATTAGTACCGAAAATATGAGGCTTATTATAAGTGATTGAACCGTACTGTCTGCATTGAGAACTCTATCAACACAAACTACAAGTAGAGGAAACACAGTTAATACCATCATGAACCATAGAAGCCACTGGCATAATCTGTTCTTCTTATCAAATATTCTAGTCTCCGGGTCACCTTCAAAGTCGTCCTTTATATAATATTTAATTTCATCTGTAGTCCTGTAAAACCGGTTGGAAAGCTCTTCTGTATAAACCTGGGTACCATTGCCGTATAAAAACATTTCAGAAAACATTTTTCTTTCATAGGGCTTTGCTTCATCGTCCATTTCCCGCAGCTTTGTGAGTAAAAAGCTCTTTTTTGTGCCAAATAACTTTTTTGTATTATACTCGCCTATGGAAAGATAGCCTTTGTCGGCCCAGTATATGATAAGAGATGTGATATCGAAAGGATCTACACGGCCGTCGATGAGAAAGCCCACATCTGCACTGGTAGTTCCCTGGGGAGGATAGAATTCAACGGTAGGAAAGCTCTCCTTCTTTTTGCCCATTGATATCCAAATAAGTATACCAACTATACCCGCTAAAACAGAGAGCATCCAGCCAAACCTGTAGATGAACCCGTCATTTATGGGCTTTGCATCTTCAAAATAGCCTTGTGGTAACGGAAGGGCAATTGTCAAGGCTTCATTACGGCCCAGAGAACCGTTAAGCTTGCCCGTTATGGTTCTTCCTTCAATAATGTAGCTTACTGCATCATTTTCAGTACTGCCTTTCTTGCCGTATGTAAAATTCAGTTTATCATCATCAAATCGGCTTGGCATCTTAATTGTAAAGGTAATGTTTGAAATGGGGCAATCCCAATCTGTTCCGATAAGGTTGAAATACAATTCGTCCATATCGCGTAATCCATCGTCACCAATGGCATAGGTATATGATATGATATATTTTTCTTCTTTATCGGCGTTTACCTTTTCATCCCCTATTTTTATGTTAAGGTATCCCGATTCTTTAACGGTTGAATATTTATGCCCGGATACCTTTACATCTGTTATTCCAGCCGGTGCACCACGATAGGTCTTCAGTGGAATTGAGCGTATTATGCCATGCCTTTGCTCTAAGAATTCTATGTTGATGGTTTCTTTTATTTCGTAACTATTATCACTCTGTACATCCATAACAATATCAAAAGCGGTAATTTCGAAAGCCTCCAGAGCCATTCCCGAATTTGACATATTTACGAATATAAAAAGAGCCATAAATATGAGCAAAAAACATCGTATCAGCTTCATATCATTCCTCCGTCAGAATCTTACCTGTACGTTCCTGCGTTCATAATCATCTGCCATGAAGTATGGATATCTCTTAAAACCAAATATTGCTGCCAATAAATTCGACGGAAACATTTCAATTTTATTGTTCATTACTTTAATAACACCGTTATAATACTTTCGGGATTGGGATATGTCATTTTCAAGTGCAACAATTTGATTTTGAAGATTTAGAAAATTACCGTCGGCTTTAAGCTGCGGATAGTTCTCCGATATCGCAAACAGTGATTTCAGTGTTCCTGAAAGAAGATTCTCACCCTGAGTACGTTCCTCAAATGTTCTTGCACCCATAGCCATGTTGCGGGCTTGAATTACTCTTTCTAATGTTTCCCGTTCATGGGCAGCATATTGCTTTACAACCTCAACTAGATTAGGAATCATATCATAGCGTTTTTTAAGATAAATATCCATAGTTGAAAACGCTTCGTCTGATTGATTTCTCAATTTCACAAACCCGTTATAGGAAATTGCGAATATAATCAGAATCAGTAAAACAGCTGCAATGATAATATACAAAACCATATTGTTTCCTCCTATCATATTGCTTTTTAATTGCTTACTTCTGCGGTTTCCCTTTCAATAAGGGACATCCGCATCTTGAGCAAAAATTATTGCGTGCATCATTTAGTTGATGACATTTGATACAGAACAAAATCTCATCCTGAGATTTATCATACTTTTCAATTGCAGAAAGGTGTTTTTTTCCATGAAAATGTACATAATCACCTATTCGGAAATAATCAAACCTTGTTTGGCTATCCTTATAAGAAACTTCTTTTATACTTCCGTCAGTAAGTCTGAAAACAACTATATATTCGACATAGTTTTCTTTTATGTAATCGTCTCCTGATTTTACTCTTCTTGTCTTGTTATCTATTCTTTTATCCACTACTTGGCCATCCCAGTCGGGCTTGTTTCGGCCGCGATACAGGAATGCAAGGCAAAACAGCCACAGCACCCCTATAATGACCGCTATAACAGTTATACCTTCTTTATCCAGGCTTATATCGCCGGTAGCCAGCATAATTGTCGGTATAATAATTGATAGTGCGCCTACCCAGATGTAGCTATATCTACGGTAATTACGATCGTATTTTTTATATCTCGGATCTTTTATTCTATCTGACCAACCGATACCACCGGCACCCAAAGCAGAAGAGGTCCCATATCTTTTCTTTTCGGAATACCAGACTCCGCATGCAGGGCATTTCTTTTTTCCTTTTTCTATTCGATCCCCGCAATTTGAGCAAAAAAAGTCACCATATCCAATTAACTTTTTTGCCAATTCTACTCACCTTCCCCCCCGTAAATGTTGCTATATATTGATTGCTCCCTAGAAAGTCATTTCATGACTTTTTCATGCAAGTTGGCTTTGCCGTCTTGCATGAAGTTGCAGCATTACGCTGCAACCTGGTGCAAGACTATGATTACAAGCACATCCTGGCGGATGCAATGAAAGTTCTATTCATAGAACTTTCATCAAAAAGCTATTCTATAGCTTTTGGGGTTGTAATCATATATTCAATTATAAAGCGATAATGTATTATGTTCAGCAAATGACAATTAGGATTCAATGACAAAATAAAAAACTGTCATTGTATCCCATTGAAGTATCAGTTAAAATTAATATAGGGGGAAATTCTATGATATTTAAATCAAAGCTTAATTACATTTTCGAAAACATGGGGTTTTCGAATGTTGAAGTGGCTCGTGTAGGTAATTTTGACGCTTCACTCATTAGCAGGTTCCGTACCGGAAAACGTATTCCTTCCAAAGAAAGCCGACAAATATATTGTTTATGTAAAGGTCTTTTAAAAGCAGCCCAGGAACATGGAACTTTAGATCAACTGTGCTTTTTATGTAAAATTAATGATGTAAATGATATAGATTTAATAACTGACCAATTACTTCGCTGGCTTGAAACCCCTGATTTAAAAAAAGAAAGAATCAGTAAGAGTGAAATACCTAAAACGAAATCCAACCGAAAACTTAAAGCCTTTTCAGAAAAACTAAATACTTTAATGGAGGCTTTTGATATATCGAATATTAAGCTGGCACAGGTCATGCATATCGATGCCTCTCTGGTAAGCAGGTTCCGTACCGGTATGCGGGTTCCTACCGTGAGCAGTTGGTTTCCCGAACAATTCTGCCAATGGTTGGTAAAAAAAGCTAAATCATATTCATATGCTGATTTAAAGGAAGTTTTGTCTCCGCTTATAGGTAATCCTGTACCTAAAAAGACGACCGAACTGAAAAAAAAGCTGCTCGAATGGATGCAATCAGAGCCGGAAACCGATGAAACCATTATTACGAGCAGTTTCTTAGATCAACTGAATTCTTATGAACCCATATTTGAGGTGCCAGCAAATTTTATAGAGTCATTCCCTATTATACCGCCCAGTCAACCGGAATCCGGAATTTTTTATGGAATTGAAGGGCTTAGAAAGGCTGTAATACAATTTTTGACCATAGCCGCTGCCCAAGATGAGCCGGGTACACTTTACCTATACTCAGATCAGCCAATAGACTGGTTGACAGAAGATTCTGAATTTGCAAATCTTTGGGCTTCATTAATGTCAAAGGTTTTATATAGAAGAAATCAAATATATATCATACACAATATACATCGTTCTCTTAGTGAAATGTTTGAAGCTATTCAAAAATGGATTCCCCTTTACATGACAGGCCTAATAAAGCCCTATTATTTGAATAACAAGCAAAACGGCAACTTTTGCCAAACCAAATTTATTCTGTCGGAAAAGTGCAGCATTAATTCTTCCTTTGTTTACGGAACGCAGGATTCAGCCGGATATGAGTTTTACACCGAAAAAAGCCGTGTTGATTATCACCGCCGACAATTTAATGAGCTTTTAAAAAATAGCCATCCCCTTGTTAATGTTTTTTCTTTAAGGAATCCAGATGATTTTCGAGCTTTCACACAAACTCCTATCAAAAAATCCGGTCGTGAAATACACTTAAGATACACCTTACCAATCTCAACAATGCCGAATGAAACATTTGAAAGGATACTATCACGTAGCAATCTTAGCCCTGAAGAAAAAATATTAGCCGAAGAATACCGCAATAATAATGTTACAGATCTTATTCATTCATTGAAAAAATACAGTATTACAGATTTAATAGCAATCCCTGATGAAAACGATATTAAATCCCATAAAGTTATTATTGATTTGCCTAAGCCAATCATTGGAAAAACCTTGTTTTATGAGGAAGCTGAATTTTCAAGTCATATAACAAATATTAAACGTTTTCTTTTAGATAATGAAAACTATCATTTATACATGCTCCCTGAAAGTCCTTTTGAAAACGTCTTTATTTCAGTTTTAGGGGAAGCCCAGTCCATCGTGGTAAAAGTAGATAATCATGCAACATTATTTCTTTTTAATCATCCGCTCATGAATCGTGCCTTTTATTCATACCTTAATTCAATTGCAGAAAACGCTATGCCGTGTGATTATAACAAGAATAATGATTTCTCCACCTCTCAGGTGGCTGTTTGGAGGAATAAGTACTTATGAAACAATTTCCGGTTTTTATAATTACAATTATCATTTGCTTATTATTCACAGGCTGCGGCCCCAAGAGCTATGATGGTCCACCCGATCCGGGTACACCTGAACCTCCTTATCATGATGGCAGTTTTATCAGTGAATATGGAACCATGACTTTTAACGGTGACGGAGAAACTGTTTATATTGATTTTTCTCCTGAATATCTTGAGGT
This sequence comes from Clostridiaceae bacterium, assembly GCA_012523685.1. Classification (GTDB taxonomy): domain Bacteria; phylum Bacillota; class Clostridia; order DSM-8532; family DSM-8532; genus DTU059. The sequence goes on from JAAYTR010000210.1 coordinate 11,002, forward strand.
ATTGGATAATCCTCCAAATGAGGAAACGTATTCCTATGCCTTCACATGGTATAGCTTTGGTGAGAGCCGATACGATGTGGCCACAGAGTTTAA
>JAAYTR010000211.1 GCA_012523685.1 Clostridiaceae bacterium
CCCAAAAAGACCGATTATTTGTTCATAGACCTGTTTAATTTTATTGACTTTGACCTTACATCTCCAAAAGGGATAATTATGTTGCGGCTTAACGGGAAAGATGCCAATTATACTGATAAGATTAAATCCGGCGACAAGATTGACATATTCTGGCGAGAATAATAGTCATTGTGGAGGAAGTACTTGGGAATCATTGATCAGGAAAATAATGAAAGAACCTATACAAATTATATGAAATATGAGCACAACATCACTAAAGTCGGATGGATCATATTAGTTTTTCTGCTTTTAGAGGATGTTTTTGCAAGAGCGGTTGTTCTAAATCAGTCTATTGCTTTGAAAGTCATCATAAAGCACGGTCTGTTGCTTTGCATTTATATTGCTTTAAGCATATTTAAAGTGCAACATGCAAGAAACGCTGCTGCATATTCAAAAGGAAAAACATTTGAACTGATTAAGTCCCTGGAGATAATCGTAATTGTGGTTTTTATCAGTTCAATGTACCATAGTGCGTTCTTCTATTTTGTAGCGTTATTGCCCATAACATTTATAAGCCTGACAAAAGGATTCAGAAGGACAATTCCCTATATATTGCTAAGCTTTATAGTGCAGATTCTATCTCAGTACATAGTATCAACATGGCTTGCAAGAAGCGGTATAGGAAATCTCATCAGAGACGTTAAATATCTCATAATAATCAGTATGGTGCAATACGTGCTCTTTACTCTTTTTTGCTACATATGGAGCGGTATATATAATGAGTATGCCAGAAGTGAAGAAGAAAACAATATATTAATTGATCGCCTGGGCGATAAATATGTACAATTGGAGCTGGCCAAAAAAGAGATTCAGAACCATTATGAAAAACAGATAGAAACTAATAATCAGCTTGAAGAAGCGAACAAGAAGCTTACGGCGAGTCTGGCCGAGTTCTATACACTCCAGCAGATATCACAGGCTATAACCTCAATTTTTGATATGAATGAGCTGTTAAAGTTTGTTAATGATGTTATTATAGGTGTTATGGGTGCTGCCCACTCAACAATTGCACTGTGTTATGGCCCGCAGAATAAGCTGAAGGTACAGGTATCAAGTATTTTTGATAAAAAAGATCTGGCGATTGTTTCCGATTATATAAACTGTGATATTCTTAAACCTTCTACAGAAGAAGGTCATTCAATGATTGATAACGCAGTCAATGAAGAAGATTATCCTTTTACTAAAGGGCGCAATATTAAAGCTATGATTTGCGTGCCTCTGCTGGCAAAAGGCAGAACCTTAGGAATTGTCCTGATAGAGCACAGTATTAAAGATGCGTTTGACGATGAAAATATGAGGCTGTTGGAAGTTATATCCCAGCAGGTCAGTATTGCCATAGAAAATGCGAGATTATACCAGCAGATGCATGACCTGGCAACGCTGGACAATCTGACCGGAGCATATAACCGTCTGTATTTTAATGACAAGCTTCAGGAAGAATTTAAGAAAGCCCAGGAGGGAGGCCATGATCTATCCTTTATAATCCTGGATATCGACCATTTCAAAAAGTTTAACGATACATATGGCCATCTTTTTGGGGATCTGGTTCTAAAAACTCTTTCGGGCTTCATTATGAAAACACTCAGAAAAGAAGATGTTTTTGCCCGGTATGGCGGAGAGGAGTTTGTTATTTTAATGCCGTATACTTCTTTGGAACAAGCCAAAGAAAAAGCTGAGGACCTTAGAATAGGTGTTTCTCAGCTTAGTATTACAGATAGAGTCGTTTCGGCATCAATTACAATTAGTATCGGTGTATCCACTTTCCCGGAGACGGCAGGAAGGTCTCAGGAGCTGATCCGCACGGCTGACGATGCTCTTTATGAAGCCAAACGCGCTGGCAGGAACCTTGTGCGTGTGGCCAAAGCAAGAAATAAATAAAGAAACTGTCTGAATAACGATTGCTATCTTAACCGATTAACTGCGCTTCGTTTTCTTCGACGATCTCTTTAACCTTATCTTCTTCATCGGGTGTTAAAATCTTTTCCAGATCCAATAGAAGTATCAGTTTTTCTCCAACCTTGGCTACGCCGGATAAAAACCGCCTGTCAAAATTTATTAAGCTTGGAGGTGGATCAACGATGTCTTCGTCCTGAACGCGTACAATTTCGGAAACACTGTCTACTGTGAATCCTAAAAGGTAATCATCCATTCTGATAACTAAAATTTTTGTATCGCCATCGTTTTCCTTTTCAGGCATATTAAAACGTTTTCTTAAGTTAAATACCGTCATAACCTTACCACGGAGATTTATAAGCCCTTCAATAAAAGGGGGGGTGTTGGGTACCTTGAATACCTCTTGTGGCTTTAAAATTTGGAAAATCTGTTTAATACCTATGCCAAAGGCTTCATCTGCAATATGAAATTTAACTAACTGCTGAATGGCCATGAAAATCCCTCCATATTAATACTATAATAGTTTTACCCATTATATTTGCGGTATAACAATGTTTTAGCTTCTATAAGAACCATTTATCCGCACATAATCAAAAGATAAATCGCATGTCCATATTCTATCATTAATTGGGCCATTTTTAAAATCAATTGTAACGATTATCTCCTCTTTTTTTAATATCTCTGAGGCCTTTTCCTCATCAAAGCTAAGACCGGTACCATTATTACATACCATTAAATCGCCCAGATAAATATCAACCAGATCAGGATTAAAATTTACTCCGGAATAACCCGCTGCTGTAAAAATCCTGCCCCAGTTAGCATCCTGCCCGAAAAAAGCAGTCTTTACCAATGGAGATTTTGCAACTGAATTAAGAATGAGATGCGCCGATTCAATATCCTCACAGCCCTTTACACGTATTTCAATCAGCTTTGTGGCGCCTTCTCCGTCCCTGGCGAGCATTTTTGAGAGACCTTCCGAAACCTCCAGCAAAGCCGAGACAAATATTTCATAGTCTGAATCCTCTGAAACAATAGGAGTATTTCCGCCCTGCCCGTTTGCCATAATTACAAGCTGATCGCAAACGCTGGTATCCCCATCTATCGAAACACGGTTAAAAGACTTATCAGCAACATACCTTAATGCTTTATCCAGCAATTCATGTGATATGGCTGCATCTGTGGTAATCAGGGATATCATTGTTGCCATATTTGGGTGAATCATGCCCGATCCCTTGCACATACCGCCTATAGTAATTGTTTTACCATTAATTACAAAGGTTTTTGACGCTTCCTTGGGAAAAGTATCTGTAGTCATTATGGCCTGTGCCGCAACAGTCCCGCCTTCATGTGATAATGAGGAAAAGGCGTTCTTAATTCCGTTCTTTATTTTATCCATATCAAGTGGAAAACCAATAACCCCTGTAGAACCAAGTAAAACCTGGTCCGGCTCGCATTCTATCAGCGAAGAGGCATATAAAGCTATATCAGCTGCATCACTATCCCCTCTTGTACCTAAACAGGCATTAGCACAGCCGCTGTTTATCACAATGGCTCTCGCGTACCCGCTTTGAATTTTATTTTTGGTCCACATAAGAGAATGGCCTTTAACTACATTTGTAGTAAAAATACCTGCAGAAACGGCAAGATTTTCAGATATAACCATAGCCAGGTCTTTTTTTCCGTTTTTCTTTAAACCGCAGGAAACCCCTGAAGCCAGAAAACCTCTGGGGGCAGTTATTCCGTTATCAATCATAACATTTCCTCCATTTTGTTTTATTGTAACTGAATTGAATTCTTTAGGCAATAATTTGAAAATTTATTTTATTATTTAAACAGTGTGACATAATACATCTTTAGGCTATTTCCATTGAGATGATATTACTTGTGTGTTATTCTGATTTTACTATATTACTGTTTTGATGGAGGTATATCCTTGAAAAAAGTATTTTATTATGAGAAAAGTATTGGGAAAATAGGCATTGGTGAAGATACCGGTGTAATTACAGATGTTTTCTTCGGGGAATATGCTTTGCCGTATACTGTCAAAGTACTGGAAACAGATTTAATAAAGGAAGCATCAAAACAGATTGATGAGTATTCAATGGGATTTAGGGAAAAATTTGATTTGCCAATTTTTGCAGAAGGAACACCTTTTCAGCAGATGGTTTGGAAAGCTCTTATGACCATACCTTACGGTGAAACAAGGAGCTATAAAGATATTGCTGTTCAAATTGGTAAAGC
>JAAYTR010000212.1 GCA_012523685.1 Clostridiaceae bacterium
GTTAAGCGGAACCCAAATCATGATTCAAATGTAGATTATGATTAATCAGCCCTTTACTTGAGAAATTATAGATCAACACTTGTCAATTAAACAGCCCGTATGCTATAATATTACGGGTATTTTTGAATACACACGCTATCTGATTTGCAGAGGTGTGCACATAAATTATGTGTTCTCTGTGAAGAAGAGGATGGCGGAGGAAAAACAAGGAGGACAGTATTATGTCAGTAATTTCAATGAAACAACTGCTGGAAGCAGGTGTACACTTCGGTCACCAGACAAGAAGATGGAACCCTAAAATGGCGGAGTACATCTTCACCGAAAGAAATGGTATTTACATCATTGACCTTCAAAAAACAGTAAAGAAAATTGATGAAGCATATTTCTTCATCAGAGATCTTGTGATGGACGGCGGAAATGTTCTTTTCGTTGGTACCAAAAAACAAGCTCAGGACGCAATTAAAGAAGAAGCAGAACGTTGCGGACAATTCTACGTAAACAACAGATGGTTAGGTGGTATGTTAACAAACTTCAAGACCATCCGCAGAAGCATTGATCGTCTTCTTGAACTCAAACAGATGGAAGCAGACGGTATTTTCGATGTTCTTCCCAAAAAAGAGGTCAGTAAGTTAAATCTTGAAATGGAAAAGCTTGAAAAGAATCTCGGTGGTATTGTCGGGATGAAAAAGCTTCCTGTTGCTTTATTTATAGTTGACCCCAAGAAAGAAAGAAATGCTATCCTTGAAGCAAGAATTTTAGGTATTCCTATTGTTGCGATTGTCGATACAAATTGCGACCCGGATGAAGTTGATTATGTTATTCCAGGTAATGATGACGCTATCAGAGCTGTTAAGCTTATAAGCGGAAAGATTGCCGATGCTATCATAGAAGCTAAGCAGGGCGAAATGGGCTCCGCTGCCTCAGAAACAGATGATGATAATGTTGAAGTTAATCTTGATGAAGTGCCTGTAGAAGATGCAGAAGAGAAGCCTGATTCAGAAGAGGTAGCAGACGAATAATAGTACTTATCACGGTTTAGGAGGATAATATAATGGAAATTAATGCTAGTATGGTAAAAGATTTGCGTGAGCGTACCGGCGCAGGAATGATGGATTGCAAAAAAGCTCTTATTGAAACCAATGGTGACTTAGAGAAAGCAATCGAGTATCTCCGTGAAAAAGGTATAGCTAAAGCAGCAAAAAAAGCAGGCCGAGCTGCTTCTGAGGGTATTGTAGAATCATACATTCATGGTGGCGGCCGTATAGGTGTTTTGGTTGAAGTTAATATTGAAACAGACTTTGCAGCAAAGAATGAAGAGTTCCGTTCATTTGTAAAGGATGTAGCAATGCAGATTGCTGCAATGAATCCTACCTATGTTAAGAGGGAAGATGTTCCTGCAGATATTATAGAAAAGGAAAAGGAAATTTTGAAGGCTCAGGCTATTAACGAAGGTAAGCCTGCACATATTGCTGAAAAGATGGTTAACGGCAGAATTGAAAAGTTCTACAACGAGATCTGCCTGCTTGAGCAACCATTTATTAAGGACAGCGATAAAACTGTTCAGCAGGTTCTTCAGGAAAAAATCTCTACAATTGGTGAGAATATCAGCATAAGAAGATTTGCCCGTTTTGAAATGGGAGAGGGCTTGGAGAAAAAAGAAGAAAACTTTGCTGATGAAGTAATGAAACAAATAAAGTAATTAAGAAGGAGGTATAACGATTTAATCATCGTATACCTTCTTTTTTTTTAAAATAAGTGTTCCCGGTAATTCAGTATTTAAAATACTTAGTGTTTTTTGGAGGTTTTATGGCATTAAAGTTTAAGCGAATTATGCTAAAAATAAGTGGTGAAGCATTATCCAGCACAAAAAGTTTTGGCATTGATACAACTGTTCTTAACAACATCAGTGATAAAATAAAATCTGCATGGGACATGGGAGTTGAAATTGGAATAGTTGTAGGGGGCGGGAACTTCTGGCGAGGACGAAGCAGTAAAGGTATGAATCGTACAACGGCAGACCATATGGGAATGCTGGCAACTGTTATGAATTCATTAGCCTTACAGGACTCTTTGGAATCAAGAGGTGTTCCTACCAGAGTGCAAACTGCACTCGATATGCCAAGAATTGCCGAACCGTATATTAGGGGAAGAGCTGTCAGACACCTTGAAAAAAAGAGAGTAGTTATATTTGCCTGCGGTACCGGTAACCCGTATTTTTCAACTGACACTGCTGCAGTATTAAGAGCTGCAGAAATTGATGCTGAAGTTATTCTGCTGGCTAAAAATGTTGATGGAGTATATGACAGCGATCCTAAACTGAATCCTGATGCAAAAAAATATGATAATATAACGTTCTTTGAGGTATTACAGCGTCAATTGGGGGTTATGGATTCAACTGCTACATCACTTTGTATGGACAATAATATTCCATTACATGTATTCAGTATAAATGAACCTGAAAATATTATAAAGGTTTTAAACGGAAATAAAGTTGGTACATTTGTAGCTAAGGAGGTTTAATAGAATGGTTAAGAATTATGATGAGTTTACCAGGAAGATGGACAAATCTATTAATTATTTGAAGGATGAGCTGGCATCAATCCGTGCAGGCAGAGCAAATCCACGCCTCTTGGATAAGATTTCTGTCGATTATTACGGAACACCTACACCGATTTCCCAGCTTGCCAACATTCAGGTGCCTGAAGCAAGACAAATTGTTATTCAGCCTTGGGATGCCAAAATACTTAATGATATTATCAAAGCTATTCATATGTCAGATCTCGGGATAAATCCTAATAATGATGGCAAGGTAATTCGCCTGATGTTTCCTCCGTTAACCGAAGAAAGAAGAATTGATCTGACCAAGGAAGTAAAAAAGCTTGGTGAAAATAATAAGATCGCAATCAGACAGATTCGTCGTGATGCCGTAGAAAGCTATAAAAAGAAAGAAAAAGCAAAAGAAATTACCGAAGATGATCTTAAAATTGCGGAAAAAGATATTCAGAAGTTTACAGATGAATATATAGAAAAAGTGGATAAAATAGTAGAAGCCAAAATTGAAGAAATTATGGAAGTATAATATTTAAATAATTAAAAGGACTAAGCGGATTAACGTTTGGTCCTTATTGTTTAATCATACATAGATGTAATTACGTAATATCATATTTACATTTTTACGAATATATGGTGAATAATATGTGTGGCAGATTCTATATTCCAGAAAAGGATATTGACGACTTTGCCGGTCTTGTTAACAAAATTGAAAAAGAACTATTGAAGAAAGCAGGAGAGATTTATCCTGGAGATTATGCTCCGATAATTACTCCAAATAATCAATCTGATTTAATTAGAAGCACTGAATCTAATTATTCTGGTCATGCTGTACATGCCGTTAAATGGGGATTTCCTGTTAATAAGGGTAGACCCGTAATAAATGCCCGTAGTGAGACAGTAAGAGAAAAGCCAATGTTTAAGCTGCCGTTTGCCAAACGTCGCTGTTTAATTCCTGCAAGAGGTTTTTTTGAGTGGAAGGATGCTGAAAACAGTAAAAAACGAATAAAGCATTATATATCTTTAATCGACTGCAGTATGATGTATTTAGCAGGTTTTTACTGGTTTTTTAAAGATAAAGACGGTGTTTTAAGTCCGTATTTTACGATACTTACAACTCAAGCCAATGAAGATATTATAACCATACATAATCGTATGCCTGTTATTATTCATGAAGGAAATAGGGAAATATGGTTAAGTAATGGTACTGATAACAATGAAATTGACAAATTATTAAGACCATTGGATACAGGTCTGTTAAAAATAGATGTTATAGAGTAGCAGAATCAAAGGATCTCGTTTTATGTTTTACTAAAATCATAAGATAATCCAAAGAAGAGAAGGGACTTCAGAGTAGAATCAATTATTTAGTATTTGTCAAAAAAATAATCTCACATTAGACAAAATAAAAATTTTGTTTAATAGGAGACAGGTGTGGTATAATAAATAATATAAATGCTTATAAATACTTGTGAGGTGCTTAGTAATGCAGCTTGATTTCAGTGATATGCCCGATATTGCTATAGAGTTTTTGAACTATATGCTTACTGTAAGAAATATCTCAAAGAAAACTGTATCCGAATACTATTATGATTTAAGAACTTTTTTTCGCTATATTAAGGTTACAAAATATAATGCAGATGAAAATGATTTCAGAGACTTAACTGTCAATGATATTACTCTGGATGATATTAAAAAAATTGATTTAACGGATTTATACAGCTTTATGGCTTTTACAAGCCGTGAGTTAAATAATACTGCTGTTACACGGGCCCGTAAAGTTGCGTGTCTCAGATCTTTTTACAAATACCTGCATACCAAAGTAAAACTTATAGATTATAATCCTGCTGCTGAACTGGATTCGCCAAAGCTTGTCAAAAGACTCCCAAAGTATTTAAATCTGGATGAAAGCATTAAATTGCTGCAAAGCGTCAATGGTAAAAAAAATGTCGCCCGTGATTATGCCATACTGGTTTTGTTTATGAACTGCGGGCTACGTCTTTCTGAGCTTGTGGGAATAAATGTAAACAGTATCCGCGGCGACACTTTAACAGTAATTGGCAAAGGCAATAAAGAACGTACTGTTTATTTAAATAAAGCCTGCCAGGATGCTATAGCGGCTTATATGGCTGAGCGGTCCAAACTTAAAGTAATAAAGGACCCGAAAGCCCTGTTTTTAAGTGAACGCAAGGTCCGGATAAGCCCTAAAACTGTTCAGTATTTAGTAAAAAAGTATATTAATGCTTCCGGACTGGATCCGGATAAGTACTCGCCGCATAAGCTCCGCCATACCGCAGCAACTCTGATGTATAAGCATGGAAATGTCGATATACGCGCTCTGCAATCCATTTTAGGCCATGAAAGCATTGCTACGACAGAAATTTATACGCATATTGACAACGAAAAGCTAAGGGATGCTGTTAAAAGCAATCCCCTCTCCTCTATTTCGCCTAAAACGAATAATAAAGATGTTAGCACATCATCTTGATAAAAACTATGTCAAACACGAAGATCCTTCGACTTCGCTACGCTCCGCTCAGTATGACAGTAGGTGTGCTGCACTATGCTCAGGATGGCACAACCGTTGTTATTTGTTCATGAATACATAGTATCCTCTGTATACTGAATAGATGTCGGCTTTGCTGGCAACCTCAAACGGAGCATGCATGGACAGAATCGGGACTCCCACGTCAATAACATCAACACCAAGATTGGCAATCATCATTGCAATGGTTCCTCCGCCTCCCTTATCCACTGCTCCCAGCTCTGTTATATGCCATGGTATGTTGTTTTCATTAAAGAGCCTTCTTATTTCACCTAAATACTCTGCACTGGCATCACTGGCACCAGACTTTCCTCTGGAGCCACTATATTTCATTATTGCAATACCTTTACCTAAATAACCCGCATTTAGCTTGTCATGCGTTCCTTCATAATTGGGGTCTAAGGCTGCGTTTACATCTGCTGAGAGCATTTTTGATTTATTCAGTGCAGACCGGACAAGGCGGTCATTATATGCAGAATCTGCAGTAAGCGCACAAATGTCGGAAATAAAATCCTCAAGCGCTCTTGATTCAGCACCGGTATTTCCAACACTGCCGATTTCTTCTTTGTCTGTCAGATAACAGATAGCAGTATATTCAGGATCCCTGGTCTCTAAAATAGAAATAAGCGCCGGATAAGCACAAATTCTGTCATCATGGCCATATGCGCCTACCATACTTCTGTCAATCCCAACATCTCTGGCTTTAAAAGCAGGAACTACCTGAAGCTCGGATGATATAAGATCTTCCTCAACTATTCCATATTTTTCATACAGAAGACTAAGTATATTACTCTTAAAGCGGTCTTTCATCTCTTTATCTGCAACTGGTTCGGAACCTAAGAGAACATTCATATTCTCGCCTTTGAATGCTTCTGTAACCTTTTTCTCCATTTGGTCCTTGGCCAGATGAGGCAAAAGATCAGTAATTGTAAATACCGGATCCTTTTCATCCTCTCCGATATTTATTTCAACGCTGGTTCCATCTGCTTTAACAACTATTCCATGTAAAGCAAGCGGTATAGCAAGCCACTGATATTTTTTTATTCCGCCGTAATAGTGCGTCTTAAAGAAAACCATATCGGTGGATTCATATAAAGGATTCTGCTTAATATCAATTCGCGGAGAATCAACATGAGCGCCTACTATTCTTGTACCTTCCCCGGCAGTTTTTTTCCCTATTACTGCAAGTAGCATTAATTTCTCTTTGAAGACACGGTACACTTTGTCTCCGGGCTTTAACCTGATATCACCGGCTTCATCCAGATTAATAAAATTATTCTGCTTAGCTAAAATAATGCTCTCTTTTATAAATTCACGTTCGGTTTTTGCCTTATTCATAAAGGCCTTGTAACCTTCACTGAAAGACATAATGCTTCGCCGGTTAAATTTCGGATTATCCCATGCATTTACTGTTTTATATTTGAGGTCTTTGGGATCTATTTTATTAGCTGATTTATTAGCTTCAATTGCAGAAAACGATGACTGCGTTTTTTTAGGCCGCCCGCGGCCTCTTTTTACGGTCTGTATTACAGGGGTATCATTTTCTACAGGTTTTTTTCTTGGTCTACCCCTTTTTCTTTTCTCACCTGATGTTTCAACCATAAATATACTCCTTTAAATGTACTTTAGTATAAATATTATATCACTGTTTTATGTAAATAAATCTAATAAAATTATAAAAATAATTCATAATAACTCTTATGTATATGCGGTGTTTATTGTTTATGATTAATATTCAGAGGTTTTTCTGTTACTGGGAAAGTAAGCGTAAATGTTGTACCTGCATTCTCCCCGCTTCGCATGTCAACAGAAATGCCGTGCAGAATTGCGCCATGCTTTACAATAGAGAGCCCGAGTCCTGTACCGCCTATTTCCTTTGATCTGCTTTTATCTACACGATAAAATCGTTCAAACACGTGGGGCTGGTGTTCGGGCGGAATTCCTATGCCCGTATCGCTTACAGTAACTACTGGTTTGTTGTTCTTATAAGCTATTCTTACGGTGGCGCTACCACCTGAAATGTTGTATTTAATTGCATTATCACATAAGTTATAGAGCATTCCATCAAGTGTCTTCCTATATCCTGTGACTACAATCTTTTCACCCTGGAGTGAAAGATTAACCCCTTTCTTGTCTGCTATCGGCTTAAGCCTGCTTAGAACATTCTCTGCTAAAGAATAAAGGTCAACATGCTCTTTATCAGGCAGCTCTGTCTTTTCATCAAGCTGTGACAGCTCGAGTATATCTTCTATAAGAGTAAGCAGCCCGCTTGCCTCATAATATATTCGTCCTGCAAAATCCTGCATATCTTCAGGTCTTGTAAGACCATCTTTCATAATCTCTGCAAAGCCCAGTATAGAAGTAAGCGGTGTTTTCAATTCATGGGATACATTTGCAGTGAATTCTCTTCGGCTTCGTTCGGCAATGTGTTTGTCAGTGATATCAAGCAGCAGTATCACCGCCCCGAGCACACTGGTTTTGGATACTACAGGACTGCCCAACAGTTGATAATGTCTGCCGTTAATCGTAAGAAGCGCTTCCGTATTTATTCCGTTTAATGCCCCCTCAAAAACTCTTTGCATGGTAAGAGATCGGTTTACGGATAGTAAATGGCTGCCAATACTCTTTTCAATGTCGGTCTGAAATATTTCAACAGCGCTTTCATTTATGGAAAGTATGTTGCCTTTAGCAGATATCAGGACCAGTCCTTCACGCATATTTTGCGTCACTGTATTAAATTCACGTTGCTTTTTGGTAATCTCCAGCATCTGTTTTTTTATATATGTATTCTGCTGATTTATACGCGTAAGCAGCGGGCTTAATTCGTCGTAAATATCGCTTTCAAAAGGTGAATCAAGATTCAATGCGTTTATTGGGGATACTATCTGCTTTGCCATATACCGTGCAGTAAGATAAGACAACAGTGTCGTACTTATCAATATAATGAGCAGTATCGGCAGTACATCCCACAACAGCCCCAGCACACTGCTTTGAGTTTTTGATACGCGCAGCACATTACCTTCATACGTTTTCAGCGCATAGTATATGGTCATTTGTGACAGTGTATCCGAATAGCGGCGGCTTTCACCTGTACCAGTCATCAGCGCTTCTGTAATTTCAGGTCTGTCGGCATGGTTCCCCATTGTAGACGCATCTGTCATGTTATCGTATATTACTGCACCGTTTTCGGCAATTAAGGTAATTCTGTCACTGGAGTAGATTTGCTTCAAATACTCCGACTCGGACTGCTTTTGCCTAATTGCTTCCGAAATATGAGCTGCTTCTCTTTTAAGTTCATTCACTGCGTCGGTTTCGTATATTCTATAAAGTGTTATTACAATAAAAGCCGAAGCCAGAATAAGAGCAGCCAGAGAGGTTAAAAAGATGCTTCTGAATACACGCTTTGTCACGTTACAAACCTCCAAATCGATACCCAACGCCTCTCACAGTTTCTATAAGACTCCCGTACTCTCCGAGCTTCTGTCGCAGCATTGTTATATGAACATCAACCGTTCTTGTACCGCCATCATAACTGTAATCCCATATTGATTCCAGTATGTGTTCTCGTGTTAATACAGCTCCGCGGTTGGCCATTAGTAAATAGAGCAGCTCGAATTCTTTCAGAGTAAGTGTTATATTTTTATTATCTACCGTAACTATGTGTTTTTGTCGATCTACAACAAGTTCCCCTTCTTTTAATACTTCAGATGGCGAATTTAAGCTGGTCCGGCGCAGCATTGCCCTTACTCTTGCTACAAGTTCCATCATACCGAACGGTTTTGCTATATAGTCATCCGCACCTAAATCAAGGCCAATAACTTTATCATATTCTGTACCTCTTGCTGTAACCATGATAACAGGAATCGTAGCGGTTTTCTTATTTGCTTTTAGCACTTTTAAAATTGATAATCCATCATCGCCCGGAAGCATAATATCAAGTAGCACAAGATCAGGGGACTGTTTTTTACTTGTAGCATAAAACTCATCAGCGTTCCTGAATCCCAGCGTCTCAAATCCTGATTGATTTAGGGTATAGACAACCAGATCCCGTATGTTGTTGTCGTCTTCGACATAATAAATCATATCAGTTCTCCCTTATGTTTACCCGTTATCGAATACTCTACCCATTCGGCTATATTTTGAGCATGATCACCAATACGCTCAAAATATTTTGCTACCATAAGCAAATCTACTGCCTGCTCGCCATTTTCCACTTTTTCATGTATGCGTTCTATGAGCTCATTTTTTATAACAACAAAAAGGTCATCTATAATATCATCCATATCAATGATTTTTTTGGCAAGCGTAAGATCTTTTTTTACATATGCATCTATACTGCCTTTTACCATCCTGATGGCTGCATCTGCCATTTGAGGAAGATGCTCAAGTTTTTTAATATAAGGTGCACCCGCCAGATAAATTACAATACCAGATATATCCGCAGCCTGGTCGCCTATGCGTTCCATGTCGGTTATCATCTTGAGCGCAGCAGATATCTGACGAAGGTCCCGCGCAACCGGTTGCTGCTGCAACAATAACTTAAGACACAACGATTCTATGTCTTTTTCCTTCTGATCCACTTCTCTATCGAATTCTATAGCTTTTTTAGCAGAGTCAATATCCTGATTTATAAGGGCTTTCGACGCACTTTCAATGGCATGCTCTATAAGTGCACCCATTTCGAGTAATTCTTTATTTAATAGTTCAAGCTGCTCATCAAAACGGCTTCTCATCATCCAAACCTCCCTGTGATATAGTCCTCGGTGCGTTTATCCCTGGGCACCGAGAAAAGTCTTTCGGTATTTCCGGATTCTATTACTTCGCCCAATAGAAAGAATGCCGTCTTGTCTGAAATTCTAACAGCCTGCTGCATATTGTGGGTAACTATGACAATAGTATACTTTTCTTTCAAAGACGTGGCAAGTTCTTCTATTTTAGATGTAGATACCGGGTCAAGAGCACTTGTTGGCTCATCCATAAGTAATACTTCCGGCTCAACAGCCAGGGCTCTCGCTATGCAAAGCCGCTGCTGCTGCCCGCCCGATATCCCAAGAGCATCTTTATTTAATCTGTCTTTCAGCTCGTCCCAAATAGCGGCATCACGCAGAGAACGTTCAACAATATCGTCAAGTTTTGCCTTACCTCGAATACCGTGCGTTCGTGGGCCAAATGCTACATTGTCATATATACTCATAGGAAAAGGGTTTGGCTTTTGGAAAACCATACCTACACGTTTGCGCAGTAACGTAGTATCCATATTGCCATAAACATTCTCCCCGTCAAGCAGCACTTCTCCATCTATTTTGCATCCTTCAACAAGGTCATTCATGCGATTAATCGTTTTAAGCAGCGTACTTTTTCCGCATCCTGATGGTCCTATAAAAGCAGTTATTTCATTGGCTTCTATAGATAGATTAATATTCTTTAGAGCTTGAAATGAGCCATAAAAGAGGTTTAAGTTATTAATTTTAATTTTTGTCATTCATTCTCCTCCCAATTCTTTTTGCCACATTAGCAGACAGGATGTTAATACCTGCAACTATTACAAGCAAAATAACTGCTGTTGCATATGCTTCTTTTATATAAAATCCTTCACTCGAAAGAGCATACATATGAACGGATAGTGTACGCACCGAGTCAAACAAACTTCCCGGTACCTCTGCAACAGTACCGGCAGTATAGATAAGTGCCGCAGTTTCTCCGACAATACGTCCTATGGACAGTATGATTCCCGCTAATATTCCGGGTGTAGCCGATGGCATCACGACTTTAAATACTGTTCGCAGTCTGCCAGCACCTAAACCATAACTACCTTCACGGTATTCAACAGGAACAGCAATAAGAGCTTCTTCTGTAGTTCGTATTATAAGAGGCAAAATCATAATACTGAGTGTTAAAGCTCCGGAAAGCAGCGACATACGAAGTTTCAATGCCGTTACAAAAAACAGCAGTCCGAAAAGACCGTATATAATAGATGGTATTCCAGACAGTGTTTCCGCTGTGATTCGCACAAGTTTAACAAGCCTGTTGTCTTTACGCGCATACTCCACAAGATATACTGCTGCAAATATTCCGAGAGGAGCAGCAAACAGCAGGGAGAGAAATGTCATCAATAATGTATTGATAAGGGCAGGCAAGAGCGATACATTTTCTGTTGTATACTTCCACTCAAATAATTTGTAAGATAGATTCGGTATGCCTTTAAAGAGAATATAGCCTGCCACACTTACCAGTATCGCCAATGTTAGTATTGTTCCCGAATATACTAAAATCTTTATTAAAACGGCTTCTTTTTTTTGAGATATCATAATTTTGCCCTCCTTTTTAAAACAGAGAACAATATATTGATAATAAGAATAAACACAAACAGCACAACCGCTGTGGCTATCAAGGCTTCACGGTGCAGATCCGTTGCATAACCCATCTCCATTACAATATTACTTGTCAGGGTTCGTACACCTTCAAGGATACCTTTCGGCATACGGGGCTGATTGCCTGCAACCATCATAACGGCCATAGCTTCGCCTATAGCTCTGCCTACACCGAGCACAACACTAGCGGTCACTCCGGATTTTGCTGCCGGTAGTATTACTCTGAATACCGCTCGTTCATGTGTTGCTCCGAGGGCCAGAGCTCCTTCGTAATATGCATTAGGTACTGCATCGAGTGCTGGTTCGCTGATAGAAATAATTGTAGGAAGTATCATGATTCCAAGAACGATACTTGCCGCAAGCATACTTGTTCCGCTTACGCCGAACAAATCACGCACCAAAGGAACAACTACCACTAAGCCAAAAAAGCCATATACTACTGAGGGTATCCCGGCAAGCAAAGATACTGCCTGACTCATGATTTTTACGGTTCGTTTGGAAGCAAATCTGGACATAAACACGGCAGTGGCGATTCCTGTCGGAACTCCGATAATGAGAGCACCCGCAGTAACATAAATGCTCCCAAGTATCATTGGCAATATTCCGTATATACTGTTCCCCGGTTTCCAGACCTTGCCCGTCAGGAATTTAAACACGCCTATTTTGGCTATACCCGGGATACCGTTTGCTAACAGAAATATACAAATGAGTGCAACGGCCAGTATCGAAATACAAGCCGCAAGTATAAAAACAATTTTTGCACAGTTATCTTTAAAATTCTTTATGTTCATCCTCTTAACCATTCTTTTTTTAGGAGATATTGCATAGGTTGAAGAATATCTCTGTTTATTCATTTATCTCTCCCCAGTGAGTAATTTTACCGGTGAAGATAGCCTTGACCTGCTCGCTTGTAAGCCCGTTTACAGTATTCTCATTATTCACGATTACTGCTATACCATCCATTGCTATTACTGTAGGAGTCAGGCCTGCATCAATTTCACTATCCTTAAGTTCGCGAGATGCCATACCGATATCGCAGATACCTTCTGTCACTGAGTTCATGCCAGTTGTTGAATCGTTTTGCTGTATCTCTATTTCCACATTTGGATTAACAGCTATATACGCTTCTTTCAGCTTTTCCATAACCGGTGTTACTGATGAAGACCCTGCTACAACAACCTTGCCTGATATCGCGCTTCCGCTAAAGGCTCCATGGTTACCGGCTGATATATATCCGTTGTCTTCTACAACCGCCTGACCCTCTGAACTCAGAATAAAGTCTATAAACACCTGTGTCGCTTCACTGACTGTTCCTTTAGTTGCAATGTTGAACGGACGGGATATTTTGTAAGCACCGGATTTAAGGTTTTCAACAGTCGCTTCTGCCCCGTCGATCATGACTGCTTTTACCGATTCATTCAGCGAACCTAATGAAATGTAACCTATTGCTTTAGCATTCCCTGCGACTGAAGTCATCATAACTGATGTGCTGTTAGTAATATCAGCGTCCTCGGTTGTATAATCGACTTTGTTTCCGTTTGAGTCTTTTTCTTCGATTTTAAATAACTCTATAAACGCTCCCCTCGTACCAGAGCCATCTTCGCGTGAAACTACTGTAATCTTGTCATTAGCAGTTCTCCCGCATCCTGCAAAAGCGACGAGAACCGTAATTATTAATCCCATTACAATTGTTTTTTTCATGTTATATTATTCTCCCTTCATATTGTTCTTCCTAAGCTTAAACTATTAATATTTGAGATAGATACGGGAATTATTAAATGTTTGTAAAATGCAGTAAGAATCGGAAGAATAATAGTGATTTGCAGAAAAAGATCGGTTTTTATATTCATATGCTTTGCAGATGATGGTTCTGTTTCTGCTATTTAGAAAGAGAACTCATTTAATATTTGAAAAAGCGGCTATGGCATGAACCATAACCGCTTTTGTCTACAACTTGAAAGCTCTGTTTTTGTTACTAAGTGACACTAGGAATACTGTGAGCTTATAGAATAATGCAGATAAGTCCTCCGCTTCCCTCATTTATAATTTTCTGAAGAGTTTCCTGGAGTTTTAGCTGTGCATCCTCAGGCATCTTATAAAGCTTATTTTGTAAACCCTCTGTAATCAGCTCATGAAGCGATTTTCCAAAGATGTTTGACTCCCAAAGTTTTTCGGGTTTACCTTCAAATTCTTTCAACAGATAATTTACCAGTTCCTCGGATTGTTTTTCAGACCCGACTAAAGGTGCTATTTCTGTTTCAATATCTGCTCTTATCATATGTATGGAAGGGGCACTGGCTCTAAGCTTAATACCGAAACGAGTTCCCTGTCTGACTATTTCCGGTGGCTCCAGGGTCAATTCTTCAAGTTTTGGAGTCACAACGCCGTAACCCTTTGTTCTGACTTCTGCCAGAGCGTCTTCAACCTTGAGATATTCACTTCTTATTCCGGACAGCTCTTTCAGTACTGCGAATAATCGCTGCTCTCCGTCAATTTCAAGTCCCGTTTCTTCTCTTACGATGCGGTAGAATAAGCCGTCTGCAGGCTTTATATCCATTGTTATCTCGCCTGTTCCCATCCGTACATCGTTAAGACTGACCTTACTTACAAAATCAAATGTATTTAGCCTGTTTGCAGCATCATAAGTCAATTGTAGTGTAGTTCCATCAATAAATGAATCGTTGATGGCATTAAACATTTCTTTTCTTAACCAATGTTCGTTGTCAAGAGAAAGTATCCATTCAGGTAGATTGAAGCAGATTTCACTTATTGGGAAGTCCATTAAAATACCGTTCATAATCTTATTAATAGACTGAACATTCAGATTTAGACAATCTATTGGTATTACAGTCTTTGAATACCGCTCGCTTAACTCCTTAGCCAGTTCCTTTGTCTCAGCTGCATCAGGAACTGCAGTATTCAGTATTATTACAAAAGGCTTCCCGGAAGCCTTGAGCTCCTTAATAACGCCTTCTTCTGCCTCCTGATATTCAGTTCGTGAAAACTGTGTAAATGAACCGTCAGCGGTTATCATTACCCCTATGGTGGAGTGTTCTTTGATGACCTTTCTGGTACCGATAGAAGCGGCTTCCTCAAAAGGAATCTCATAATCAGACCATGGAGTTTTCACCATTCTGGGTACTTCATCCTCCATATGTCCTACTGCACTCTTGACCATATAACCGACACAGTCAACTAACCTAACATTAAAATTAATATTGCCTTCCATGGTGATAGTGACCGCTTCATTAGGGATAAATTTTGGCTCTGTAGTCATTATCATTCGTCCTGATGCGCTCTGTGGCGTTTCATCGATTGCCCTTCCTTTATCATATGGATCCTTGATATTAGGTATCACAAGAGTTTCCATAAACTTTTTGATAAAGGTTGATTTACCGGTCCTTACCGGTCCGACAACTCCTAAGTATATGTCTCCCTTTGTCCTTTCCGCAATATCATTATAAACGCTGTATAAACTCTCCACAGCCAATCCCCCTTCAGTATAAGTCGGTACACGCAATATGCATGACCCATTCGGTCAGTATAAGTATATTGGGCGTTTGGCTAAGATATTCAAAAAAGTTAATAAAATTTGTTCCAATTAAAAAAAGTTATAAAACACATAGTATTTGAGCAGACTATTCTTTAACAAGAATTATAATGGAGGTGTTGGTTTAATATATGCAACAAAACAATCAACAAATGCAACAAGAACAAGCTATGCTCACAAGCAAAAACCTGACTATCCTGGAAGATATGCTAAACTATGAGTCACTGAACTATAAAAAGCTTGATATGTATGCTCAGAACTGCACCGATCCGCAGCTGAAAAATGTATGCACTAAGGCTGCTCAGCTTCATAAACAACATTTTAATATGCTGTTTAATTATTTGAATTCCCATAATAAACCTGCACAACAGCAATAAGGAGGTATAGTAATGCAACAACAAACAATCAATTTAACCGAGCAGGAGATAATGAATGATGCATTGAGCAGTGAAAAACAAATTATTAGTGCTTATGGGACTTTTCTGGCAGAATCAACCTGTGAAAATCTGCGCTCAGAAATGGCAAAGATAATTAATGATAAACAACAAATACAATTTGAAATTTTTGATACGATGAA
>JAAYTR010000213.1 GCA_012523685.1 Clostridiaceae bacterium
CTTTAATAAAGGTGAAAAACTACGAATGAGTGAGAAAACACGAGAAAATCAAAGATAATAGAAAGAGGGAGGTTAGATTATGTTTCAACAATTTGACAGAAACAGAGACAGGGACAGAGATCGGGACAGGGACAGAGATAGAGATAGAGATAGAGATAGAGACCGAGACAGGGATCGGGATAGAGACCGAGATCGTGACAGGCGCGATTTCAGACGTGGAACCCCCTTTGATATATTCAGATTCTTAATCCCGTTTACTCCATTTACTCCATTTACTCCTCAGCGTCCCCAAGGTGGTCCTCCCTCCGGTCCACCACCTGCATTTATACCTCAGATGCCCATAGGTACATTTGCAGTTGATCCGGGAGCTATTTCCAACTGTCTCTTTAGATTTACATATATTTGGCCATTTCAATTACGGCCCTTTTGGTTTTTCCCCACATTTGTAGGGCCGAGATCTGTTGCCGGTTATAGATGGAACGGATTTAGCTGGAACTATTTCGGGATAGATTTGAGAGAAATCCGATTCTTCCAATGTTTCTAAATACCTTGTATTCATATAACCTTACATTCAAGGCGGGGAATGCAACCTCGCCTTTAATATAATACTTTATACAGTCATACAGCCACTATGACAGACAGAATCATAGCCTGTTATTCAATAAATTGCTATTACTCATTATAATAGGCTATAATATCTTGTAAATGTCTTTGTATAATTGGAGGAGTTTTGTGGATAAATGCCAGATTGACAGAATTAATGAATTAGCACGAAAAGCTAAGGGCGAAGGGCTTACCGAGGAAGAAAAGCTGGAGCAGCAAGCCCTTAGAAAACAATATATTGCTGAGTTCAGACAAAGCTTGAAATCAACTCTTGAAAATGTTGTTATTGTAGAACCCGACGGAACCAGAAAAGCTTTAAAGAAAAAAGATGAGCCTGTGCAATAGCTTATATTGCACAGGCTGTCATTATGAACTTTAGCGAAGAATCTTTTAAAGTTACGCAAAG
Organism: Clostridiaceae bacterium; assembly: GCA_012523685.1. Lineage (GTDB taxonomy): Bacteria > Bacillota > Clostridia > DSM-8532 > DSM-8532 > DTU059. The sequence continues at coordinate 1,010 of JAAYTR010000213.1, forward strand.
ATCCTTCGACTTCGCTTACGCTTCGCTCAGGTTGACAGGGGTTACTTTTTCGGATACAGACGATCTCTGCCGCCCACCCATTTTCTCAAAACCTCAGGAATAATAACGCTTCCGTCTTCCTGCTGATACTGCTCAACTATTGCAGGAAGCAATCTGCTTGTAGCAAGACCTGATGCATTAAGAGTATGGACCATTTCTGTCTTTTTGCTTTCCTTGCGACGGAATCTTATATTCCCTCTTCTGGCCTGATAATCATAGGCATTTGAGCAAGAGCTGACTTCTTTATAATCATTCATGCTAGGAATCCAAATTTCGATATCATAGGTTTTACCCATACTGTCACTGCAGTCCTGAGCTGCCAGTTTACTGACCCGATGATGAAGCCCTAGACCCTGGACAAGGCGCTCAGCTTTATTTACTAATTCGTCCAAAGCAGCCTCGGAATCCTCAGGTAAAGTATACTGGAACATTTCTACCTTATTGAACTGATGGCCTCTTATCATGCCTCTTTCTTCGGCGCGATAGCTTCCTGCTTCCTTGCGGTAACACGGTGTATAAGCAAAATATTTCTTTGGCAGATCTTCCTCATTTAATATTTCATCTCTGTGATAATTAATTAATACCGTTTCTGCAGTGGGAAGAATAAACTGCATTCTGTCATTAACCTCACCGGTTTCAATTTTAAATACATCATCTGCAAATTTGGGGAATTGCCCTGCTGTATAACCACATTGATAGGTCAGTATATGAGGCGGAAGCATAAATTGATATCCGTCCTTCAGATGTTCTTCAATGAAATAGTTTAGAAGGGCCCATTCCAGCAACGCACCATCGCCTGTATATACCCAGAATCCATTACCACCGATTTTTGCCCCACGTTCATAGTCTATTAAACCTAATGAGGTAACCAAATCCACATGATTCTTTGGCTCAAAATTAAACTCTGGTTTTTCGCCAAATGTTCGAATAACTTTATTGTTTTCTTTTCCTCCTGCAATGACATCATCGGCGGGAATATTAGGCAGGACCGCTAAGAAATCATTGATTTTTGCTTCAACAGTTTTTAGCTCATCATCCATAACCTTAATTCGGTCTGATATTTCCTTCATCTCTGCTTTTAAAGGATTTACATCTGTTCCCTGCTTGATTAAAACGGGGATTTGTGCTGAAACTTTATTCTTCTTTGCTTTTAATTCCTCTGACTGAGAAATAATACTTCTTCTTTGTTGATCCCAGGATAAAAGCTCGGTAAAGTCCACCTCATAAAGTCTTTTCTGAAGAGCTAATCTGACTTCTTCAGGATTATTTCTTATTCTTTGAATATCTAACATAAAGAATCTCCTCTCTTTTATATGTCACAATTATTTTATCGAGGCTAACGCCTTATTTAACGCTTCTTTTTCTTCTCTTGAAAGTTCTTTATTGGATTCCCCGTTTGTAATATTTTTAGAATACACATAAGAGTTTTCTCTTGTAAATATTCCGGTAATCACAATTCCGTCTTTTTTATCATTCAGTGCTGCAAAGGAAAAGCTCATATTATTAGAAACATTTTCAAATGCATTATATGAAATTAACCCAAAATGTCTTAAACATGTCGGCATTTGCTGCTCTAAATCTGAAAGCCTGATTTTAATATTTCCTTCTAATTCATTTTTTACTTTATATATTTCATCTGAATAAGAAATCATTAAATCTTCAACATTTTTTTCGCTGAGACCTTTTATAAACAATTTATATTTTTTAGATAAACCAGTTAGTCTGAAATGATCAATTAATATCAGAATAAAACATATGGCAAAGAGCCCTGTAAAAATATAAATTAAATAGTCTTCCATAATTCCTCCAAACAGGTAATTTTCTATAAAGCCTTTTATTTTGCGTTTTAAAGCATTTTACCTTTTTTATATGATAACATATTAGCCGCTCATTAAAAATTAAATATAGAACAAAATAGGCCTGTTGTTTATTTGTCAATATTTAACAACATTTCTATAATTCTATCAAGCTCTTCCTTTGTATAAACTTCAAATATTATCTTTCCTTTTTCCTTTGCTTTAACCAGATTTACCTTTGTGCCATACACCGATCTCAACTTTTCTTCTAATTCCATTATCTCTATTGATTCTCTTGTCATTGGTTTTCTTTTTTCTGTTTTTTTCTTGGGCTTACTCTCCAATGCTGCAAGTTTTTCACTATCTCTTACAGTAAGGTTTTTGTCAACAATCAGGTTTGCCAGCTCATTTTGTCTGTTTGGATCTGTAATAGTAATTAAAGCTCTGGCATGACCGCTGGTTAATCTGCCATCGGAAAGCATTGCCTTTATTTCATCTGTCAGTGAAAGCAATCTCACTGAATTTGCAATAGCCGCACGGCTTTTCCCTACCGTCTTTGCTACCTCTTCCTGGGTCATTGAATATTCATCAATCAGCTTTTGAAAAGCCTCTGCTTCTTCAATGGGGTTTAAATCTTCTCTTTGAAGATTCTCAATAAGTGCAATCTCCATAACCTCTCTGGAGGTTATTTCTTTTATTATTACAGGAATAGTCTTCAGCCCTGCAAGTTTTGCCGCCCGCCATCTTCTCTCGCCGGCAACTATTTTGTAATGTGTTCCTTCGCTATAGACAATGATCGGTTGAACAACACCATGTTCCTTTATCGACTCGGCCAATGCATCCAACTTTTCCTGATCAAAAACTTTTCTGGGTTGATCTCTATTTGGCTCTACTTCGTTAATCCTGACTTCCAATACACTGTTTTTTACATCATCAAGAGCGTTTGCAGAGCTTATTAGTGCACCTAATCCTTTTCCTAAAGCCTTTTTCATTCCCTATATTTCCTCCGAACTTAATATTACTTCTTCCGCCAACTCCATATAGCATTCGGCACCCTTGGATTTTGCGTCATACAGGATAATAGGCAGACCATAGCTTGGAGCTTCGCTTAAACGTACATTACGTGGAATTATTGTACGATAAACCTTATTACCAAAATATTTTTTAACTTCCTCGACCACTTGAATTGAAAGATTTGTCCTTGCATCGAACATTGTTAAAACAACCCCCTCGACTCTAAGGGTTTTGTTCAGGTGCTTCTGTACAATTTTTACTGTATTCATTAATTGGCTAAGACCTTCAAGGGCATAATACTCGCATTGAATAGGTACTAAAATTGTATCAGCAGCAGTTAACGCATTGACTGTTAATAATCCCAGAGAAGGTGGGCAGTCTATTACAATAAAATCAAATTTATTTTCTATTTCGTCAAGTGCAAACTTTAACCTGGTTTCTCTTGATAATACCGAAACCAGCTCTACTTCAGCACCGGCTAAATTTATATTTGAGGGAGAAAGAAAGAGGCCTTTAATCTGAGTTTCTATCATCGTATCTTCTATAGGTACTTCATTAATAATGGTATCATATATGGAGCTTTTTACCGAGTTTTTATCTATACCGAGACCGCTTGTTGTGTTTCCTTGAGGATCAATATCTATAACAAGAACCTTCTTGCCCTTTACTCCCAGGCAGGCACTTAGGTTTACTGCCGTTGTAGTTTTTCCTACTCCACCTTTTTGGTTGGCAATAGCGATTATTTTAGCCATTATAGCGCACCTCGTTAATTAATAATTACCCGGAAAAGGGCTGTCTCCTAATAATTATACCATAAACATGCTGCAAAACGACGAGTTCGTTTTGCGCAGGATTTATCCCAACAAATGCTGATAATATCAGCATTTGCAGTTTATGGTGTAACATGACCACTTGCATATTTTGCATAGCAAAATACTTTTGCCCGGCTTTGCCGGGCGCATTCAAAACTATGCTTTGAAATGCTTGTGGGCATATTATGCCATATAAAATATACGCATGGCTTATATTATACAATATAAACCTTAATAAATGTAGTATTGTTTCACGTGAAACATTTAATTGATTTTTTAATTTTTAAAACACAGGTTTATTGACTGTAAAAAGATTTAAGTATGTCATTCTGAATGAAGCAAAGCGAAATGAAGAATCTTATGTGATAACGTAAAGATCCTTCACTTCGTTCAGGATGACAGGGAATTGCATTTGGTATAGGATAATGAAGTAAGTACTTTTATGGTTGACACTAAAGTATGTC
>JAAYTR010000214.1 GCA_012523685.1 Clostridiaceae bacterium
GGGTTAATTCAATAAAGTTAAAATAACCTTTAATTCAAAATATGTTATGTCAAGTTTAACTTGCGTTTACAGGACGAATCATAATACACTGCTGTTAGCAGAGAGTTTATGGATATCATTTATCGGAGTACAGTCTTGAATAGTATTCATCAAGCATTCTTTTCATCCCGAAGGGTTTTCTGGTTGTATTAATTGAGGCAGCCATCATATCAATCCATTTATTTCTGTTGTCATAGTACGTAGGTATTACTTCGTTTGTAAGACAGCTTTTCAGTGCTTTAAAATCATGCTCATCAGCTTTTGATTCATTTTCGCTTTGGTAAGCATCTCCAAATTGCCAGCCGTTTACACCATGGATGCATGCCTCCGGCCACCACCCGTCAAGTATAGACACATTAAGAACACCATTCATGGCTGCCTTCATGCCGGATGTTCCTGAGGCCTCTTTAGGCCGTCTGGGATTATTCAACCAAATATCGGCCCCTTTTGTAAGCATTTTGCCAATTTCCATGTCATAGTTCTCAAGAAAGACCACGTTATCCGGATACAACTTAGTCATTTCAATTATATCTGAAATAATTTTCTTGCCGTGATCATCAAGAGGATGAGCTTTACCGGAAAATACAATCTGGAGCCTGCCTTTTTTAAGTAAGGGTTCAATGAAGGCTTTTTCAGTGAATATCAGATTTGACCGCTTATAAGGTGCCGCACGTCGTGAAAAACCTATTAAAAGCACATCCGGATCGAGTCTGACCCCGGTTTTTATTTCAACAAATTTAATTAATTCATTTTTGTTTTTCATATGTCTATCCCATAGCATATTGCGCTGTGTTTCACTGCAGGTATAATCCTCAGCTAATTCCAGCATCTTCTCATCAACCCATGTTGGGATATGGATGGCGTTTGTTATTCCGATTATTTCACTTCTGCCCCTAACTCTTTTCCACATCTTATTTGCTGTTTTCATATGCAGTTGAGCTACAGCATTGGATTTTCGGGATAGTCTCAGGGCTCCGACTGTCATATTAAAAGGATCCCCGCCTATTGCTTTAAGTTGTCTTTTGGTTAAGCCCAAATTAGCTCCCATATACATAAGACGTTCAATGGGATGAGATTCATTACCTTGTATTATAGGAGTATGAGTGGTAAAGACAACCTCACTGCGGGTCATTTCCCACGCTTTCTTAAAGGGTATCTTTTGAGCCATTTTCTCTCTTAACAGCTCAAAACCTGCAAAAAGAGCGTGCCCTTCATTAAAATGATAGACAGAGGGATGAAATCCCAGTGCTCTAATGGCTTTTACTCCGCCAACACCTAAAACTATCTCCTGTGCGACTCTTTCTTCACCGAACCATCCGTAAAGCTGACCGGTTATCCATCTTGCGTCACCGTCATTACCGTCAATGTCGGTGTCTAACAGATAAAGATTATCAACATTATGAGTATTATACTTCCAGACTTTTACCTTTACATCTCTATTACATATGTTTACGGTAACTGTTATTCCCGTATCCTCCAGAAACTCATAATGTCTGTTTTTGTATGAATCATAGGGTATACCGGTTTCCTTGTCTATCATCTGGTCTCCATAACCCTGTTTCCATTTGATTCCTATTCCAATAAGGGGATAGTTGTTATCGCAGGCTTCTTTCAGATAATCGCCGGCAAGTATTCCCAATCCGCCTGCATA
>JAAYTR010000215.1 GCA_012523685.1 Clostridiaceae bacterium
AATAGGATATAAAGTTTTATAAACAACATTAAGCAATATCGCTCCATTTATAGGGAGTGGTATTGCTTAAAATGTGCCATTTGCTCTTGTTTTTATCCCAAGTATTGATATAGAACATGCTCGAACACAAAGTCTATTATAAAGCCTCAAAAATGCAAATATAATAATACGAAGAGGATAGGTAGAGATAGATTATAAGAATTTAGTATGAGGAGGTGATTGGTCTGCCAGAAAAGGATACACGTAAAATCGGCATATATGCCAGAAAGTCAAAAATAACTGAAACAGGCAAGAGTATTGAGAATCAGATAACTAAATGTAAAAGCCTTGCGAGTCTTAAATTTGATGCATCCGATGATGATATTATCGTTTACCAGGATGAAGGATTATCAGGGTTTTACTCGGATCGGCCTTCATATGTAAGAATGCTTAATGATATAAAAAATAACAAGCTACAGGCAGTTATATGCTATAAGTTTGATCGTATATCCCGGCGTACCATAGACCTTCTAAATTTAGTTGAACAACTGAGATTAAAAAAGGTGGCATTCGTCTCCTGTACAGATGATGTTGATACAAGCAGCAAAACAGGGAAAATCATCATGTCAATGCTTGCTTCGATTGCTGAATTTGAAAGAGATATTATAGCAGAACGTATTACAGACAATCTATATGAATTGGCAAAAGAGGGTAGGTGGCTGGGAGGCATAACGCCAACTGGTTTTGTATCAAAAAAAACCTATATTACCTCAGGGGGAAAGAAAACATCAATAAACCATCTTGAGCCGTTACCTGGAGAATTGGATATTGTTAAGTCTATATTTAAAATGTTTCTTGAAAAGAGAAGTATTCAGGGTGTTGTTAATCACATGAAAAAATCGGGCATTAAGACTAAGAATGGCTTTAATCATACCCGTACAAGCATCAAAGATATATTAACAAATCCTGTTTATGCCATAGCTGACGAAGATACATATTTGTTTTTTAAATCCTTTGATGTACCGATTTATGCAGAAAAATCTGATTTCAACGGCATAAATGGGCTTATGATATATAACAAAACCGAACAGAGTAAGGAACTGAAGGATGATAGTACAGCAGTTCTTCCTAAATACATTCAGAAAACAGAAAGAAAAGAAATCAAGGAATGGATTGTTTCTGTAGGGAAGCATCAAGGTATTGTACCGGGGAAAGAGTGGATACAGGTTCAAAAAATATTGGATGAAAACAAAGATAAGTATGTGCGGCCAAATGAGAAAACCGAATCATTGCTGTCCGGCTTAATCTGTTGCCCTATATGCGGGAAAAACATGTTTACACACCGTGAGAGTGGACGCTATACAGAAGGCAAACCAAGATTTTTATACAAGTGTCAGACCAAGAGAGCGGATAAAACAGCCTGCGATTACAAAGATGTGAAGGGAAATGAAACCGACCGTTTTGTTGTCGATATGATATGCAGGATGAGCCATGAAGATGATGAGTACTATAACAAACTTTGTAATAACGAATTACTGAAGTCTGCCCAGACAGAAAGTACTGCAGAACAAATAAAGAGATATGAAAAGGAAATCACAAGGGCTAATAAGGAAATAGAAAGTCAGACTAAAAATCTGCGCTTGGCAGGGGATAACGTCAAGCAATTTATTTTGGACGACTTATCAAAGCTGTCTGATGAATTATCAAGCTTGACACAGCAGAAGAGTGAATTAGAAGAAAGTGCAAAAAACCTTTTAACTGATATTCAATCTATTGAAAAAACTAAAGAAATTATTTTCTCGTTTCCTAAGTTGATGGAATCGTTAACCTATCAAGAAAAAAGTGAGCTCCTCAGAAAGGTAATAGAAAAAGTGTTTGTTGTACGGAATAAGGACGGGGATGACAAGGTACATATTTTTGTAAAAGGCATATCAGAAAATGAGTACGATGATTTTTTCAAGAAGGATTCTGTGAGGAGTCAATTGTGTGTAAGAGGTAAGGATAGCATTTTCAATACAACGGGCAGCATAAGTGGCCAGGCGTATACCCTTGGTTGGGTCATAGCTTGATACTGCTTTAATAAGCCCTATTGTACCTATTGAAATTAAATCATCAGAATCAGTATTGCTGATAGAATATTTTCTGGCAACATGTGCAACCAGCCGTAAATTATGCTCGATTAGTATATTGCGAGCATTTTCGTCACCTTTTCTGCAAGCTTCAACATATTTTTGCTCTTCTTCACTGGCAAGAGGCTGGGGGAAAGATTGGGGACCTGTTATAAAGCCTGCTAAAAAATATTGTGATAATAATCTGACAGCAAACAATTGCAGGGTAGCAAAAAGCATACTATACCTCACAGCCTTGATTCATAATAATATATGCTGTGGGGCACAGGAATGCTACAAAGTAATATTGCATGAACTTGATTTTTGACTTGCAAAAATATATGCTATAAGATATAGATAAATACAAATTTGAGGTGCTTTATGGACAATCTGATAGATAAATTGAAGGATAGGTATCCCACATTCAGCAAAGGCCAAAAATTGATTGCTCGTTATATTATAGAGCACTATGATAAAGCAGCTTTTTTGACTGCTGCAAAATTGGGAGAAGAGGTTGGAGTCAGTGAATCAACTGTTGTAAGATTTGCAATAGAGGTTGGATATGATGGATATCCCAAGCTCCAAAAAGTTCTGCGAGAGGTTATAAAAAGCAAGATGACATCAACCCAGAGACTGGCAGTATCATCTACTCAGATAGATCCTGATAATGTTCTCAAAACAGTTCTCCAATCTGATTTGAATAAGATACGTCTTACAATGGAGGAGGCCGATCCTGATAACTTTAATGCAATAGTTGAAGAGATCCTCAATGCTAATAAAATATATATTCTAGGTGTTAGAAGCTCAGCGGCTTTAGCAAGCTTTCTGGGCTTTTATTTCAATTTGATATTCCCGAATGTAAGGCTTGTGCATACAACCAGCGTAAGTGAAATGTTTGAACAAATAGTTAATGCCGGGGAAGGCGATGTTGTGTTGGGAATAAGTTTTCCGCGTTATTCCAAAAGAACATCCAAGTCAATGGAATTTGCCAGAAAACAGGGTGCTACTGTAATAGCCATTACCGATAATGAAGCCTCACCACTTGCAAAATGTTCAAATTATTCTCTCTATGCAAGAAGTGATATGGCATCCTTCGTGGATTCCCTTGTTGCACCTTTATCTGTGATAAATGCGCTTATTGTTGCTATCGGTTTAAAACGGAAGGAAACTATCCATAATACTTTTGAAAAACTTGAAAAGCTATGGGACGAGTATGAGGTCTATGATAAAGGTGACAACAAAAATATACTTGGTAAGGATTAATGACTACCGGAGGATATAGCTGCTGATGGCAAACAGAACAGGGATTATAGGAGCGGGAGCTGCAGGCCTTTTTGCTGCGGGAAGAGCCGCTTGTTTGGGAAATCATGTTGTGGTTTTCGAAAAGAATAAAAGAGCCGGTAAAAAGTTGCTGATAACCGGAAAAGGCAGATGCAACATAACCAATAATTGTACTATCGATGAGCTTATGGCCAATATCCCCGGAAATGGCCGTTTTCTTTACTCAGCATTTAATAAGTTTAACAATCAGAATATAATGGATTTTTTTGAAGCTGTTAATGTTCCGGTTAAAACCGAGCGCGGAAACAGAGTGTTTCCTGTTTCAGACAGATCACATGATGTTGTAGATGCCCTTATAAATTATGCCCGTAATCAGGGTGCAAAATTCATGTATGAAGCCCCGGTAAAAGAAATTGTATGTGAAGAGAATAAAGTTAAAGGGATATTGCTCCGGAATAATGATTTTTATGAGCTTGATTCGGTTATTTTAGCCACGGGTGGAATCTCATATCCAATGACAGGTTCCACAGGAGACGGACACAAAATAGCTGAAAAACTAGGACATACAATAACCGGTCTGAAGCCTTCCCTTGTACCGTTAGAGATCCATGAAGAATGGACAGCCCGGCTGCAGGGGTTGACTTTAAAAAATGTCGGGCTTACAGCATTCGATAATAAGAATAATAGAGTCTATTATGAGCAGGGAGAAATGCTGTTTACTCATTTTGGCGTTTCGGGTCCTATGATTCTAAGTGCCAGCCGGCATATAATGGATTGCGGTTACACTGGAGCATATTTCCTGATTGATTTAAAGCCTGCTCTTGATGAAGAAACTTTGGATCAGCGTCTTCAAAGAGATTTTACAAAATACTCAAGAAAGCAATTTGGAAATTCGCTGTCAGACTTGCTTCCTAAAAGTCTTATACCTGTCTTTATAGAACTTTCCGGCATTTCTTCGGAAAAGCCTGTACATCAGATTACAAAATCTGAAAGAAGAAATCTCGTTAAGCTGTTAAAAGGAATAAAGCTTACTGTTTCAAAGCCTCGTCCTGTCAATGAGGCAATTGTTACTGCCGGGGGAGTCTCAATCAAGGAAATAAATCCGTCTACTATGGAATCCAAGCTTATTAAAGGTTTGTTTTTTGCCGGTGAGATTATTGATGTAGATGCATACACCGGTGGATTTAATCTCACAATTGCCTTTTCTACAGGATATATAGCAGGAAGTAACGCGTAAACTGATGTGTTATTCATTATGTTCTCTTACCATCCTTCTCTTTACTCTATACAGGCTGAAGGTATCATTTCCGGCCTATAAGGGAAAACTCATTTGTGCACTTAACTGAAATACCCGGGAGTGAACTTATGGACTTTCTTTTAAAAGCTTTGGCATGCCTGATGCTGATAACGGTTATTACCATTCAGCTGCTGCTTGTTTCCCCGTACAGAAACAGACTGACCGATGATTCCATCAACGGGAGATTACTTAAAATATATGAGTCAGTTATTAGCAGAGGAACAGTAGTCTTAGATGCCATGGGCAATTATGCGCCTAACTCAGCTTATATTATGATTAACGGTGAGAAACAAAAATTGGTGGATACATTTCCCGTGGAGCTGAATCTTCGTGACGGTGATGTTGTTGAGATACAATTAAAAAAGGAAAATTCACCATTCTATGTATTTCTGTTATCCCGGAAAGGTTCAATTAAAACTGATCTCAAAGGAAGTACAATTCCGATAAAACCCGGAATTAATATGTTATTTCGCGTTACGGACAACAATACTTTAAAATGAATCTGCAGTTTTTCTGTGGTCTTCAGCTAATTCGTGATAAAATATATAAAGGTAGTTCTTGTGCCATGAAGAAACTTGAAATATAATCAAAAGAGTCAGCTATATAAATGTTGAATTCGTATAATTTTTTGGGAGGCTTTTACGTGGTAAATGAGTTTATGAATAACGGCAGTAAGGATGTAGTAAAAGCAGCTATAATGATGTCACTGACCGGAGACAGAATGGAAGAAAAGGCATTAAAAACCCAACTGTCGAAAAGCGGGATAAGAACCGCAGCAGTTGATTATGGCGGAGAGTTCATTAATTCAATCATGAAGATTGTGGAAAGAGCTGTAGTTTCTTCAAAACGTGAAGGAGTAATTGTAGAGAGCCATAATGAAGAAGGTGCGGTTGCAGGAGCTGCAAGAGAAGCCCTTACACAAGTTATGCCAAAAGCAATGGGTTTAAATGTTGGAGGGAAAATTGCAGTAGCCCGCTCAGGTGAACATGTAGCAGTTTCTGTCTTTTTCGGCATAGGACTTCTCCATTTAAATGAAATTGCTATAGGTACAGGACACAGGGTAGTTTAGCAGGGGGTATTATTCTTGAAATCAATACAGATTGCTATAGATGGGCCATCCGGTGCAGGTAAAAGCACAATGGCCAAACTTGTTTCTCAAAAATTAGGTATTATGTATCTGGATACGGGGGCCATGTACAGAGCATTGGCCTTAAAAGCTATTCGCCAGAATATTGATACGAATGACAGTGAGAAGGTATCAGAGCTTCTGTCGGATTTTAATATCAGTATAAAGTATGAAAACGGAAGCCAAAAAGTTATTCTGAATGGTGAGGATGTTTCTGATAAAATACGTACCGATGAGGTATCCATGGGTGCATCGAATGTGTCGGCAATTCCTGCCGTAAGAAAGCGTCTTGTAGAACTTCAGCAAAAGATGGCCAGTAATACTTCTGTGGTAATGGATGGCAGGGATATAGGAACACATGTACTTCCAAAAGCTGACGTTAAGATTTTTTTGACTGCCAGTGTTGCTCAGCGGGCTTTAAGACGGTATAATGAACAAAAAGATAAGGGCATTCTTAAGAAGAGTCTTGAAGAAATTGAAAAAGAAATTGAAATCCGCGATTACAATGATAGCCATAGAGCTGCATCCCCTTTAAAACAGGCTGATGATGCTGTGCTATTGGATACCAGTAATTATACTATAGAAGAATCGGTGGAAAAAATACTTGAAATCATCAGAAGTAAGGGGTTACCTAATGCTTTATAATATAGCCAAATTTATTCTCTATCTTTTTTTTGTTATTTTTCGACGTGTAAAGATTGAAGGGAAGGAAAATATCCCTCAAGAAGGCCCGGTTTTACTTTTTGCAAATCATCCAAGTGCCTGGGACATGCTCTTAATTGCAGTTTTTATGAAAAGAAGAGTGCATTACATGGCCAAGGCCGAGCTGTTTAAAAATCCAATTCTAGGTTTTATAATAAGATCATTAGGCGCTTTTCCCATTAGCAGGGGAAAAGGTGATGTGGGATCTGTAAAAACTGTATTCAGGCTGCTTGAAGAAGGCAAAATAGTGGGGATTTTCCCCGAAGGAACCAGAACTCCCAAAAAAGATCCAAATAAAAGAAAAGCAGGTGCAGCTATGATGGCCCTGCATTCAAAGGCGCCTGTTTTACCGGTCGGGGTAGAATGGAATAATAAAATATTTTCCAAAGTCCGTGTTGTTTTCGGAGAACCATTTTTAATGCTGCCAAAAGAGGAAGATAAGCATATACCAAGAGAAGAATTATTAGTATTGACAAATGAAATTTTAAATAAGATCTATGCATTAATTGGTCAGTGAGGATATAATGGAGATTAAAGTTGCAAAATATGCCGGATTTTGCTTTGGAGTTGACAAAGCTGTAAAGACATCATTCGAATTAAATTATGATGGCAATAAATACACTATGGGCGAGTTAATACATAATCGCAATGTAATTGAGCAACTTGAGAAAAAAGGTATAAAAGCAATAAACAATCTGGATGGATTAAAAGAAGGAGACTGTGTAATAATCAGAGCTCATGGTATAGGTGAGAAGCTTTATAATGACCTTAAAAGCCTGAATGTTCGAATTTTGGATGCAACATGCCCTTATGTAAAACGAATTCATGAGATAGTAAAAAAAGAGTACGAAGCTGGAAATAAAATTGTAATTGTTGGAGACAGTGAACATCCTGAGGTCATTGGAATAAATGGATGGTGTGAAGGAAAAGCTTTAATTATCTCCAATGAATATGAGGCTGAACAGCTGCCATATTGCGATGAAAAAGCTGTAGTTGTTTCACAAACTACATTTAAGAGAGCGAAATATGAAGATATTTGTGAAGTTCTTAAGAAAAAGTTTGCATTCGTATTAAAATTTGATACAATATGTAATGCGACTGTACAACGACAATCCGAGGCAGAAAAACTGTCACGGGAAGTAGATGTAATGATCGTTATAGGGGGAAAGAATAGTTCTAACACGCAGAAATTATTTGAAATCTGCAAGGAGAATTGTTCCGAGACTTATCTTATTGAAAATGCGGATGAGTTGCCTCTTCTCGATAAAAATGCAAGAACAGTAGGGATTACCGCAGGTGCATCGACACCTGAGAAGGTAATCAAGGAGGTTATTTTTCACATGGAAGAAATGATCAACGGGCATGAAGGCGAGATCAATTTTAGCGAAGCCCTGGAGATGACTATGACCGAGCTAAAGACCAATGAAATTGTAAAGGGGAAGATTATCGGATACAACAATAACGATGTATTCGTTGACTTGGGCTATAAGGCTGACGGTCTTATCCCGATGGAAGAATTCCTTGATGATCCCGATTTTGATCCGGAAAAAGAATTAAAAACCGGAAATGAGATAGAAGCATTAATAGTAAAGATTAACGATGGCGAAGGTAATGTGGCACTATCCAAGAAAAAGGTTGATTCTATCCGTGGTTTCGAATTGGTTGAAGAGGCATTCAAAAACAAAACTCCCATTGACGTTGTTATTAAAGAAATTGTCAAAGGTGGAGCTGTAGCAGATTATAAAGGAGTTCGTATATTTATACCGGCTTCTCAAATTAGCGATAGATTTGTGAAGGATTTAGAACCATATAAAGGTAAGAAGGTCAAGCTCGTAATAACAGAAATGGCTAACAGAAGACGTGTTGTCGGATCCTGCCGGGCCATTATCGAAGCAGAAAAAGAAGCAAAATCAGAAGCTTTCTGGAATGAGGTAGAAATCGGCAAAGAATATACAGGCACAGTTAAGAGTATTACAAATTTTGGTGTATTTGTTGATCTTGGCGGTGTAGACGGATTAATACACGTATCTGAACTTTCCTGGAAAA
>JAAYTR010000216.1 GCA_012523685.1 Clostridiaceae bacterium
AAGTAATCAATCATTCCCCCCGGTCTGATTGGTTAATTTTTAGATGCCGAGTCTTACTCCGGCATCTTTTTTTTGCTATATCAATGCAATGCGATAATGTAATAAACTGTTTTCATTGACAAGGTGTCAAATAAGTTTTAAACTATTCTAATAGTGATTTTAAAGAAATTACTTTAGAGCATATAGAATATAAAGGAGCAGCACAATATGGCAAAAGTGACGTTTAGGGAAGAACGGTGCAAGGGTTGCGGCTTATGCATTGAAGTCTGCCCAAAGAAGATTGTTGTTGAAAGTCAAGACAGGATTAATGCTAAGGGTTATTTTCCGGCTGAAGTGATAGAGATGGACAAATGCATTGGTTGTGCATTCTGTGCTACTATTTGCCCCGATTGCGTTATTACTGTAGAGAAATAGATTAAGGAGGAGCACCATGGGACAGAAGCTTTTAATGAAAGGCAATGAAGTTATTGCTGAGGCTGCTATACGTGCAGGATGCAGGCATTATTTCGGTTACCCGATTACGCCGCAGACAGAGATTATGCACTATATGGCAAAAAAAATGCCGTTGGTTGGCGGTGTATTTCTTCAGGCGGAAAGCGAAGTAGCAGCCATTAATATGGTATATGGCGCTGCAAGTACTGGAAAACGTGTTATGACATCATCTTCAAGTCCTGGAATCAGCTTGAAGCAGGAAGGTATTTCTTACATAGCCGGAGCTCAATTGCCGGCGGTTATTGTTAATATTATGCGTGGTGGTCCTGGACTTGGAGGAATTCAACCTTCACAGAGTGATTATTTCCAGGCCACAAAAGGTGGCGGTCACGGCGATTATCGTATGGTAGTATTAGCTCCCGCAGGTGTTCAGGAATTATATGAAATGACCGTTGAAGCCTTTAATATTTCAGACCGTTACCGCATAATGACAATGATTTTAGGTGACGGAGTATTAGGCCAGATGATGGAGGTTGTAAACTTCCGTGATGAAGAGAAAATCGAAAAATTTGATAAGTCCTGGGCAGCAAACGGCCACGAGAACGCACGTGAACACAACATGATCACCTCAATTCATCTTGATCCTGCTGTTTTGGAACAATGGAATGTTGGCTTCCAGAACAAATATAAGTTAATAAGCCAAAATGAACAGCGTTATGAATTATATAACTGCGAGGATGCAGAAATAATCCTTGTGGCATATGGCTCTGTTTCCCGTATCTGTAAGGGTGTAATTAAGGAAGCTGCTGAGCAGGGTATAACGTTAGGGCTCGTAAGGCCTGTCACATTATTCCCGTTTCCTGTTGATGCTTTCGAGAAGGTTATTAATACTCCAAAAGCTTTCTTAACAGTCGAGATGAGTGCAGGACAAATGGTTGAAGACGTAAAGCTAACCGTTAACGGAAGAAAACCCGTTTACTTCACAGGTAGAATGGGCGGAATGATTCCTACGGTAAATAATATAATGACAAAGGTTCTGGAAATAAAAGATAATCACAGATAAAAATCTGTAAGCTGCATTTAAGAGAGGAGAGCTTAAAATGGCAATTGTATATAAAGCCCCTGATGCATTATGTGACGTACCAATGCATTATTGTCCCGGATGTACCCATGGAATTGCTCACAGACTTGTAGCAGAAGCCATAGATGAACTGGAAATTGAAGGTAAGACCATTGGTGTATCTCCGGTAGGTTGTGCCTATAATAATTATCTTTACTTTAATTGCGATATGATCCAGGCTGCACACGGACGTGCTCCTGCAGTAGCAACAGGAGTAAAGAGGAGTTTACCAGAGAATATAGTATTTACTTATCAGGGAGACGGTGATCTGGCTGCCATAGGAACAGCTGAAATAGTACATGCTGCTGCAAGATCTGAAAATATAACAGTCATATTTATTAATAATACAATATACGGGATGACATCAGGCCAGATGGCACCTACAACTCTCCTGGGGCAGGTTACTACAACAACTCCCTATGGAAGAGATGCCAGTTATAGCGGTTTTCCAATAAGAGTCAGTGAAATGCTGGCAACATTAGAAGGACCGGCTTATATTGAAAGAGTGTCACTGCACGATATTAAGAATATTAAGAAAGCTAAGGCGGCTGTTAAAAAAGCATTCAAGGTTCAAATTGCCGGTAAGGGTTTTTCATTGGTAGAGATTCTGTCCACTTGTCCTACAAACTGGGGACTTAATCCTGTTGAGTCCCTGAAACGTATTGAAAAAGAGATGATTCCGCATTATCCGCTTGGCGTTTTTGTCGGCGCAGATTTGGAGGTATAGTCTATGTTTCTTAATGAAATTATTATTGCAGGATTTGGTGGCCAGGGAATACTGTCTGCCGGAAGGCTTTTAGCTTATGCCGGTATGCTCGAGGACAAAAGAGTATCATTTCTGCCTTCCTATGGACCTGAAATGAGAGGTGGCACAGCAAATTGTATGGTCGTTATATCTGACGAGGACATAGCTTCTCCCGTTTTAAATTCATGCAGTGCCCTGATAGTAATGAATAGCCCTTCGCTTGAAAAATTTGAAAGCTGGGTTAAGCCGGGTGGTATAATTATTTCCGACAGCTCAATGGTACAGAAAAAAGTAAAAAGATCTGATATTAAAGTCTTCGAAATACCCGCAACCCAATTAGCAAATGAATTTGGTAATAAAACTTATTCAAACATATATTTACTTGGAAAACTAATTAAAGAAACAGGTTGCGTTAAGCCTGAAAATTTTGAAAAGGCGCTTTATGGTATTTTATCAGAGAAAAGGCATTATATGATTCCTGAGGAAATGGAAGTCTTAAAAGTTGGTATGGAGTATTAGATAAAAAAGTAAAGATGCTAAGGTGCCGTGAGCGATATCACGGCATCTTTTGTATTTATTGATTAATTATTTCATTAATATTCGTTTTTATCTCCCGCAGGATTTTTATAGAGAGCTCGGTTCTTAAGTCAATAATATTTGTTTTTGAATATTTAGTCTTTGTCTTTGGGTTATAAAATGCTCTGACAACAGGACGGGTCATGTTCACAGGATTATTTTTAATTACAATCGCAATAATACCGTTGCTTAAAAGAACAATGCTTCCTTCATTATAAATCGGAATTATTTTAATGAATTCATCTACAATGGATTTATCAAAAACATGTCCCGAGGCGCCTATCAGGTATTCGACCGCATCAGTTGTACGCAAGACATTCTCGTTCTTTTTGTCATTTATCGCTGTATCAAATTCATCACAGACAGTAAGGATTCGTGCCGAGTAATGAATCTTATCACCGCTTAGCTTCATTGGATACCCGTTTCCATTAATATGCTCATGATGCATTAAAACCGATACTTTTGTAGTAGCAGAGGTATAAGGGTTGTCTTTAATAAGGTTATAACCGATAACGGGGTGTTTTTGCATTTCAGCCGTTTCCGAGTCTGTAAGGGCATCAGTTTTATGAAGAAGTGATGCAGGGAGCAATGCTTTTCCGATATCATGCAGCAAAGCACCCATAGCAATACTTTTAATTTTTGGGATTGTAAGAGAAAGCTTCGATGCTAAAGCAATAGCCATAACACAGACATTGACAGAATGGGCAAAAGTCTGTTCATCCTGCATGCGTATATCCTTAACATTAACCATTTCTATTTTTCTTGATAAAATTTCGTCAAGTATTTTATCAACAACCCCACTGAGCTTGGAATAGTCCATTGTTTTCTTTTGGGATAACCTCTGCATTTCTTCACGAACAATAATTTTAGCATGAGTCTTTGTTTCTTCACAAAGGATACTGTCAATTTCTATCCCTTCAGAAATATCATCATCTATATATATACTTGAAATCCCTTTTTCATATAGCTTTTGGATTATGGCAGGTCTCAATGAAACCCCGGAATTCAATAATTTTCTCCCATCTACATCAAGGATGGGCTTTCCCAGCACTTCTTTACCATTAATCTGATCTAAAGCTACTAATCTCATTAGTTACTCCTTAAGAAAATCAAAAAATTAACTTAGAATATTTACCACCAATAAAGGAAAGAAAACAATTATATAATAACATAATACTATTAACTGCTAAACATCAATTTCCAGTGTTTTTCTCAAAACACTGTTCTTCTTAATAAATGTTATGAGAGGCAGGCCTAAGCCGTAGCAAATGATAAATTCGGAAATGCCAATAAAAAGCATGGTAAAAGCCATAGAATAACTATTGTCATAAAGTAAATAAACGTAGGCTCCTACAATTATCGCATTAAAGAATACGGGGGGTAAAGGGAATAAGAATCGGTGTTTTCTTAAGAAATATGTTGAAATACCAGCCAATAGAGTGGCTATGCTTCCGAAAACAATATCTATTATACCAAATCCACCGAACCAGTTTGCAAGTATACAGCCGATAAATAAACCGGGTATAGCTGCAGGCATAACAGCAGGAAGAACGGTTAATGCTTCTGCAATACGGAATTGTACCGGTCCGTAGCCAAACGAACCTGATACAATGGTGAGCGCTGAGTAAATTGCAGCTAGTAAAGCTGCCTGAATTAAAAACTTAGGGGAAAATTTCATCTTAACTCCTTATTTGCTTGTGTACACAAACACCGGTTATTATTCCAAGCAACCGGAACTCCGTAGTTTTGATGAGACCGATGCCTCGCCAGGATTTTGCGAACTGGCATGGGTTGACCCATAAAGAGTATTTTACATAATAAACAAATACATTGCAACGTAAATCAAGTGATAAAGGATATAGAATTTTATACCAATTACTTAAACAGTCGGATTTCTTGTGTTTGCAGCAAGAGATGTTTTTGTTATAATTAATTGAACAGTATTAATAGGGAGGAGCCTGGAAATGGACCGCAATCGAGCTTTAGAAGAACTAAAACTCCGGATTGAGAACAAGAATACAATAAAACACAGCCTGGCAGTTGAAGCGATAATGAGAAAGCTGGCAATTCATTTCAATGAACATGAAAACCTATGGGGTATTACGGGACTTGTCCATGACATAGATTATGAAAGAGTTGAAGGCGATATGGCAAAACACGGAGTTATGGGCGCTGATATACTTGAGGCTCTGAATTTTGATAGTACGGTTGTTTACGCTGTACGTGCTCATAATCCCGCAAATAATGTAATGCGCAGGAGAAAGATTGATAAAGCCCTGTATTGTGCAGATCCGATATCGGGTCTGATTATTGCCTGTGCACTTATTTTACCGGACAAAAAACTAAAAGATGTAGACGAAGAGTTTGTGATGAAAAAATATCATCAAAAAGCTTTTGCCCGTGGAGCCGACCGTGAACAAATAGCGACATGTTCTGAACTTGGCTTAACTCTTGAGGAGTTTATAAAAATATCTTTAGAGGCGCTGAAGGAAATAAGTGATGAATTAGAACTTTAGTAAGCAATAAATAAAGTATACTTATTAAATATAGGTTAAATAATATGTCTATAGATAGAGACGGCAAATGCCGTCATATTTTTTAGACAGAGGGAAGAAAAAAATGAATGAAATAATGGAAGAAAGAAAAAACCGTATTATATCGTTTATGCGTGAGCATTCATACAAACCCCTTAAATTTGAAGAACTGGCTGTTGTTCTGGATGTCCCGAAAGAAGAAAGATCATCCCTGCAAAAGCTTCTGGACGAAATGGAAGAAGAGGGGCTTATTATTAAAACACGAAAGGAGCGATACGGTGTTCCTGAACGTATGGGCCTTTTTGTCGGAAAGTTTCAGGGAAATACAAAAGGCTTCGGCTTTGTGTTGCCAGATTTCGGAGATGAGGATTTATATATACCCGCAAATGCAATAAATGGAGCCATGCATGGTGACAGAGTTATAGCGAGACTTAGCCGTCATGCTTCAGGAGACAGGCATCAAGAGGGAGAAATAATAAATATAATAAAACGTGCTAATAAGACAATTGTAGGAAAGTTTGATAAAAGCGAACATTTTGGTTTTGTTACACCAGACCATTCCAGGCTGTCAGGTGATATTTTTATACCGCAGGATTTCATAAATGGTGCTGAAAAAGGACAGAAGGTGGTTGTTGAGATTACCAAGTGGCCTGAAAAAAACAGGAATGCAGAAGGACGTATAATAGAGATTCTCGGCGATGAAAACGAAAAAGGTGTTGACGTCATGTCGATAATACGTGCATACGGCATACCTTATGAGTTTCCTGATGAGGTAATTAAGGAAGCAAGGGCTCTTCCTACAACTGTTACAGAAAAAGAGACTGTAAACAGAAGAGACTTAAGATATCTCAGAATGGTAACAATTGACGGAGAAGACGCGAAAGACTTAGATGACGCAGTATCTATTGAAATATTACCTGATGGTAACTTCCGGTTAGGGGTTCATATTGCCGATGTAACACATTATGTAAAAGAAGGGTCACAATTGGATAATGAGGCTTTAAAACGGGGCACCAGTGTATATTTTCCCGACAGAGTAATTCCGATGCTTCCAAAAGAGCTTTCAAATAATATTTGCAGCTTAAATGCAAAAGTGGACCGTTTGGCTTTCAGCGTATTAATTGATATTGATTCATCAGGAAATGTTATTAACCATGATATATTTGAGAGTGTAATCCATATAAATGAACGCATGACATATACAAATGTCTATAAAATTCTTGAGGAAAACGATCAGGAGCTTAGAGAACGTTATAAGGATCATGTGGCTGATTTTGAAAATATGAAGGCATTAGCCTTGATATTAGCAGAAAAAAGAAGGCGCAGAGGTTCTGTTGATTTTGATTTTGACGAGGCGAAGATAATAGTAGATGAAAACGGAAAAACAGTTGATGTAAAGCGTTATAAAATGACAATAGCCAATAAAATAATTGAAGAGTTTATGCTGCTTTGTAATGAGGTAGTATCAGAGCATTTCTATTGGATTGGCATTCCTTTTGTTTATAGAATACATGAAGATCCTGACCCGGATAAAATGGAAAGTTTGAACATTATTCTTGGAACCTTTGGCTACAGGTTGAAGGGATATAGAGATGTCCATCCAAAATCGATCCAGGAAGTGTTAAATCAGATAAAAGGCAAGCCTGAAGAAAAGGCTATCAGCATGATTATACTGCGTTCTATGCAGAAAGCCCGGTACAGCGATACCCATGACTGGCACTTTGGTCTTGCCGCAGAGTATTACTCTCACTTTACATCACCAATACGTCGTTATCCTGACCTGATAATCCATCGTATAATGAAAGAACAAATAAACGGTAAACTGGATGAAAACAGAATAGATCATTATAGAGAAATCCTGCACAGCATAGCACAACATAGCTCTGAAAGGGAAAGAGCAGCACAGGATGCAGAAAGAGACTGTGAAGATCTGAAAAAAGCCGAATTTATGGTGGACAAAGTTGGGCATCATTTTCAAGGCACAATATCCAATATTACGGCTTTTGGTCTGTTTGTCGAACTCGATAATACCATAGAGGGATTAGTTAGATTAAGTTCAATGGATGATGATTATTATACTTATAATGAACGTTCACTCTGCCTTATTGGTGAAAGAACAAAAAAGATTTGTCGTATTGGCGACAAGGTAAATGTACAGCTTGTAAAAGCAAGTGTAGAAGCTCGTCAGATAGATTTTATACTAACCGATGAAAATGAAGTCAGTGAGTCAAGGAGTGAAAAGAAAGAACCGGAGCTAATAAGGAGTAAATCTGTAAAAGATAATGATTATTTATTAAAGCATATTGGTGCTGTCAAAAAGAAAAAGGGGAGTAAAGGACAGAAAAGCAGAGATTCAAAGAATAAAAGTAAAAAAAGCAGTAAGCTTTAATTCTTTATTCCGGCAAAGTATAAAGCATCTCTGATTCTGGTAATTTTGAACATATTACCGCTAAAATCGACTTTAATTGCACTTTTTCACGCAATTTTAGAATACTTTTATTAAACTTGTGATAAATAGCTTGACAAGATGTAGACTAGCCGTTAGAATATTCATTGTTCGGTTTTTTCCGAAATAATGGCCCCTTGGTCAAGCGGTTAAGACTCCG
Source organism: Clostridiaceae bacterium (assembly GCA_012523685.1). GTDB lineage: Bacteria > Bacillota > Clostridia > DSM-8532 > DSM-8532 > DTU059. The sequence continues at coordinate 8,014 of JAAYTR010000216.1, forward strand.
CCCTCTCACGGCGGCAACAGGGGTTCGAGTCCCCTAGGGGTCACCACTTCGTTATTAGTGCTGGAGTAGCTCAGTTGGTAGAGCAGCTGACTTGTAATCAGCAGGTCGGGGGTTCAAGTCCGTCCTCCAGCTCCAATATATAACCTTGATTGCTATACGCTTTCAAGGTTTTTTATTTTCAATAAATTTATAAATTGAACCTGCATACCGGCGACGAATAAAAAGATAAAATGCTGTTCAGAACATGTTTTGCATTAAAATGTAGAATATAAATAAATAAAATCCATAATATTTGTACAAAATGCCAGTGTTAAAAATTTATCAATATGTGTTAAACTATTAACAGAGATTGATAATAATTTAATTATTAAATGGAATAGCAAATTCGGGGGTGCATAATATGTTAGAAGTATTGGTATTGGCAGCAGTAGTATTCGGAGCATATTTCCTGTTAAAAGCTATATGGGATTATGAAATGAAAGTTGCTAAGTCAAAATAAAATATTTGTGCATTTATCAGAGATTTGTTATAAAACTATAGATAAATAACAGCCTGTATTAAGGCTGTTATTTTATTTAATACGTCAGAACGGGGTGGGTATTCTTATATATAATCCTGTAATTTAATCTTACCTTGTTTTAGCTTCATATATATATCAAGACAAACCGGCAGATACTTTATATCCTTGTCATTTTCAATCGCAACCTGTTCACCCTGGAATACCGGTTGTCCATTAACAAGACGTAAATTCATTGTGGCTTTTTTCGGGGTCCTGCTTATACGGCATATGGCACGGGTAGTAACTTCCTCAATGTTCTGAGCAAGCGCAAAAAGGTGAGAGCTGCCTTCAAATGGGTTTCCGAGCGCATCAATCTTTAGACCGAAGCAGATAACCGGCACATCATACTCGGTTACAATTCTGGCAAGATCCCAGACATTTTCTTTAGAGAGGAATTGCGCTTCGTCTATTAATACAATTGATATCGGATTTTTACACTCTTTTGCTTTATTAATCTCGGATACCAGTTTATTAAATAACCAGTCTTCATCATGCAGAATCAGAAAGTCACACTTTCTTTTTATTTCACCATTTTCAAGGCGGCTGATTATATAATCTCCTTCTTTTGTGTCATTATAGGGTTTAAGACATAGTATTTTTCTCTTGTTGTTCTTCTCATAATCATATGCAATCTGAAGCAGCTGGGTAGATTTGCCCGCATTCATAACCGCATAACGAAAGTATAATTTTGCCATAAGTTCACCTGCATATAGTATTTAATTATAGTTATATTAACACATAAAACCGGTTTGGGAAATATGACAGATGACTATTGCTGTTTTAATATTTAATAGTGAATTCGTTATTCAGGTTTGATATACTCATAATAAGCAATAAAACTAATGTGGAGGTTTAAATTGTGAATTTTAGAATTGATCATTATAACATTAATGTAACTGACCTAAAAAAATCCCTTGAATTTTATGAAAAGGCTTTGGGGTTAAAAGAAATCAGAAGGAAGCAAGCTGAAGATGGGAGCTTTATTATTGTCTTTTTAGGGGATGACAGTTCATCACAAAAGCTTGAACTGACATATTTGCGTGACAAAGAGGGAAAATATGAACTCGGGGATAATGAATCTCATATTGCTTTTGTTACCGATGATTATGAAGCTGCATATAATCTCCATAAAGAGATGGGCTGCATTTGTTATGAAAATAAAGGGATGGGGATTTATTTTATTGAGGATCCGGATGATTATTGGCTGGAGATTATTCCTGCCAGAAGATAATGTATATACTATGCTAATATGTCCGTTTGGTTGTATTACATGAGAAAGCTCTGATAATCTGTTTATCAGAGCTTTTTTGTTGTAACTGTTCAGTTTTCAGGGCATTATAATAAGAAACTCTTATAAATATGTCTTGATACTGGTATGCTTTTATATTATAATTATGACCAAGTAATAATATAATATAATATTATCAACTAATAAATACGGGGGATTATATGAACAAAGGTTTTGAGTTTATTAATGAGAATGGCAGGAGAATTGTTAAAGGGCATGGGCATTATGAGGCTACCTACGTTTCCAACTGCAGAGAACTGGTTAAAAGAAGTAAAGAAAAATATGGCTTAAAAGTAGCTTTTAAATTTAAGAGAAATGGAAAACTTGTTGAAAAGACATATATTGACCTGGATAAAGATGTGGATGCACTGGGAACCGCGCTGCATGACCTGGGATTAAAGGACAGTTTTATTTCTGTCTTTGCTGAAAACCGTTACGAATGGGGAGTTGCATATTTTTCAATAATAAATGGAACAGGAGTAGGTGTACCGCTTGATAAGTATTTACCAGCCAATGAAGTAGAAAACCTGGTTTCAAGAGGCAGGGTAGAAGCAATCTTTTACAGCCAGAATTATCACGAGATGATGGTTGATTTCTCAAAGAAAGAATCAACATTAAAGTTTTTTATTTGTATGGATGATATAGATTTGCCTTCAGATGATTCAAGGTTTTTCTTAATGAGTTCCCTGATAAAGAGGGGTTCGGAATTGATTGAAAAAGGTGATAAGAGGTTTATTAACGCAGTTATTGACAATGAAAAAATGTCTGTTCTGCTTTTTACATCAGGTACTACAATGGCATCAAAAGGTGTTATGTTATCCCATAAAAATATTGCAAGTAATGTATCATCTGTATCGGCGCTTCTTGAACTTTACCCGACCGATGTGCATCTTTCTCTGCTGCCGTTGCACCATACCTTTGAAAATACAATAGGATTAATGTTTATGGTACTTTCCGGAATTACTATATCATATTCGGAGGGTATTAAACATCTGGTTCAAAACATTCGTGAATTTAAGGTTACTATACTGGTTGGTGTTCCGGCAATTTTTGAGGCAATTTACAGCAGGGTTATGGATGCAATTGAAAAACAGGGCAAAACCGCTTTAATTAAGAAAGCTACAAAGGTTTCAAACTTCTTGCTTAAGATGGGCATAGATGTAAGAAGAAAGATTTTTAAAGCTGTCCTGGATAAGCTCGGACCGGATTTAAGGCTGCTTGTATCAGGTGCAGCTCCAATTAATGCCGAAATCCTAAAAGGCTTTCAAAACTTTGGAATTACATTCCTGCAGGGTTATGGCCTGACTGAAACTTCTCCTGTAATCAGTGTTACTACCTTCTTTCATAATGCTCCGGGAACAGTTGGAATACCTGTAAAAGATGTTGAAGTAACCATAGATAACCCGGACGAAAACGGGATGGGCGAAATTCTCGCAAGAGGCAACAATATAATGCTGGGATATTATGAAAATCCGGAAGAGACAAGTAATGTTATGGAAGAAGGCGGATGGTTCAGAACAGGTGATTTAGGTGTCATTGATGAAAACGGCTATTTGAGAATAACAGGAAGAGCAAAATCCATGATAGTATTTACAAACGGCAAAAAAGCATTTCCTGAGGAATATGAAGTACAATTAAATACCATACCCGGTGTAAAGGAATCATTTGTGTGGGGTAACAGAGCACCTGACGGTGATATTCAGGTTTGCGCAAAACTGGTTATAGACAATGAATACTTTGAAGATAAAGGCTATACAAAGGAACAAATCGGTGATGAACTTGAAATTGCTATAAAGAATATCAATAAAGGCATGCCTCAGTATAAGATACTGCGATATTTTTTATTGAGCTGTGAAGAGCTTACAAAAACAACTAAGCTGAGTATAAAAAGACCTATTGAAACTGACAAGGTAAAGAGGTATCTTGATAAGGTAGGGGTCGATATCAGAAAGATAAACAAGAGTTTTATTGATAATTGAGGAAAGCATGATAAAAAGAGCTGAGAATGAAAACTTTGAAGCCATAGTTAATTATCTGGACAAAGGGGGAAGCATCAATACCACTCTCCTGTCTTACATCGAAAAATATGGCTTTGAAAAAGATTTTCAGGATTTTTGGCTCTACAACGATGGCAGTGACAGTATCCTTGCAGTACTCATGAGGCACTTTAACAGCCTTTATGTTTATTGCGAGGATTCTTTTTTTGATGCTGAGGAGCTTGGCTCCTTTATTTCATTTATCGGACCGGAAATTATATCGGGGAAAAGAGATATTATAAACAGTATTTCATTATTTACAGATGATATGTTTCTGGAGCCTTCCACTCATATGGTTTTAGAAAACACTGATAAACTGAAAACTTGCACAATGGTTGAAAAGGCCCGGCTTGATGACTGCAGGGAACTTGCAGGCCTTATTTTCAGCATACCTGATTTTGCAAAGTTTTATCACTCTTCAAAAGAGATTGAAAGTGGTATAAGAAGGCGGATGGAGATGGGAATCTGCCGATATTTTGTATTAAGAAAAAACGGCAAAATTGTTACGCAGGCCTATACAACAATTGAATCGAAAAAATATGCCACTCTTGGCGGAATTGTTACAAGGAATGGGTATCGCAGGCAGGGCCTGGCTTCCCTTGTGGTCAGCTGTATTTGTGAAGATATATTAAAAGATAATAAAATACCGAATTTATTTTACAGTAATGCCGATGCAGGCCGCGTATATGAAAATCTGGGATTTGTGCCCGTATATGATTATGCCATGTTACTGAATTACAAGTACAAAGCAACACAAATATTATAAGATTAAACAAAATAAATATAACTTGTTAAATAAAGTAACATATGTTAGAATATACTCCGAATAAATGTTCTTATTCGGAGGTTTGCCATGTTCAGCAGAGTATCAACCTGTGGACTTAATGGATTAGATGGTTTTCATATAATGGTTGAATCAGACATATCCAATGGAATTCCCGCTTTTGATATAGTAGGTTTAGCCGATACTGCGGTCAAAGAAGCAAGAGAAAGAGTTAAAGCAGCAATAAAAAATTCCGGCTTTGAGTACCCGGTCAGACGCATTACAGTAAATCTGGCTCCGGCAGATACAAGAAAAGAAGGAACAGGATTTGATCTTCCTCTGGCATTAAGTATTCTTGTTTCAGCCGGGATAATCCCTCAGAATACTATAGATAACTATATGATTGTCGGCGAATTAGCTTTGGATGGCAGTATAAGACATACCTCAGGTATGCTATGCAAAGCCATTACAGCAATGGAGCTTGGGTTTAAGAAGTTGATGGTGCCTGAAGAAAATGTTAATGAAGTATCAGTTGTAAAAGAACTTGAAATATATCCGGTTAAAACACTTAAAGAGGCCGCAGAACACTTTACAGGAATTAATCCTTTGCAAACAATATCAAATGATAAAACTTTTACACCTTCCCATTGCATATATACTGATGATTTTTCTGAAGTAAAAGGCCAAAAGAATGCAAAACGTGCTTTGGAGGTAGCAGCAAGCGGGGGACATAATTTAATTATGGTAGGAAGCCCGGGGTCCGGAAAGACAATGCTTGCTAAAAGGCTTCCTGCAATTTTACCTGATTTAAGCTTTGAAGAGGCGTTGGAAATTACTAAAATTTATAGTGTATCGGGTCTGATTAATCAAAAAACAACACTTATAAACGAAAGGCCATTCAGATCCCCTCACCATACAGTCAGTTCGGCAAGTCTTGTAGGTGGAGGCAGTCATCCAAAACCCGGTGAGGTAAGCCTGGCACATAATGGTGTTCTCTTTCTGGATGAAATACCGGAATTTCCCCGCAAAACTCTTGATGTGTTAAGACAGCCAATTGAGGACGGAATGGTAAGTATATCAAGAGTAAATTATTCTGTCATTTATCCATGTAAATTCATGCTGGTAGCAGCTGCAAATCCATGCAAATGCGGATATTACGGAGACTATACAAAAAAATGTACGTGCTCATTTAGGGATGCTGAAAACTATTTGTCCAGGTTGTCAGGGCCATTGATGGACAGAATCGATATACATATACAGGTTCCAACGTTAAAGTATGCGGAGTTAGAAAGTGAAAAGGCTGAAGAGACATCTGCAGAAATAAAAAAACGGGTGGACCGCACAAGAAAGATACAACAGGAACGTTATAAAAAACATGGTATATATTGCAACGCCCATTTAAAGGGATCAATGATTAAAGAATTTTGCAGAATTGATGCACAAGGGAAAAAAGTATTGAGAAATGCCTTTGACACCCTAAATTTAAGTGCAAGAGCTCATGACCGCATTTTAAAGGTAGCAAGGACTATTGCAGATATGGAGCTTAGTGAAAGCATCAATTCCAGGCATATATCTGAAGCGATTCAATACAGAGCTCTTGACAGAGCATTAAGAGTTTAAGGAGTAATTATGGATAAAGAACTGATATACTGGCTTAAGCTAAGTAGAATTGATAATTTGAGAGCCACAATCAAAATTGACCTGATAACAGCCTTAGGCGGCGCCAAAAATGTATTTGATGCCAAAAAGGAAATTCTTTTGAAGGCAGGGCTAACGGCACAGCAATATGAAACGTTACATAGCGATATATTAAGTCAGGAAGTAAAAAAAATTATAGAAATATGCAGTAAAAAAAACATAAATATATTGCCGATTTGTCATGACGAATATCCTGAAATGTTAAAATATATACCAGACCCTCCTCTGGTTCTCTATGTAACTGGTAATATACCAAAAGCAAATGCAGTGGCAATAGTCGGTTCCCGTAAAGCATCAGGTTACGGTGTCGATACCGCATTTAAAATAGCATCTGAATTAGCTTTATCAGATATTGTTATAGTAAGCGGTATGGCCAGGGGAATTGATACTGCAGCTCATAGCGGAGCTTTGGATGCAGGTGGGAAAACAGTTGCTGTTTTAGGATGTGGTGTTGATGTTGTTTATCCTCCGGAAAACCGGAATCTTATGGAACGTATATTAAAATCAGGGGCAGTAATTTCAGAGTATCCTCCGGGTATTCCTCCGTCAACCTTTAACTTTCCCGCCAGAAATCGAATAATCAGCGGAATGTCACTGGGTACCCTTGTTGTTGAGGCCGGTTTAAAAAGCGGCTCTCTTATTACTGCTAATTGTGCTTTGGAGCAAGGACGGGATGTGTTTTCAATACCGGGCAATATCACTAATTACAATAGCATGGGTACTAACAGATTAATTAAGGATGGAGCCAAAATAGTATTGGATTCTGATGATATATTGGAAGAGCTGAGCTTTGGAACAATACCTTTTGAAAAGAAAAGAAAAGGAAAAGTAAAAAGCAGGGCAACCGGAACGGGGGATAACGGAAAAAAGATTATTGCTGCTTTAAAAATTGAGGATCTTTATGATGAAGAATTATCTGAGAAAACAAAGATTCATTTAATTGATTTATATGAGGTGCTATTGGATCTGGAGCTTAGAGGAATTGTCAGAAAGAGTATAACCGGAAAGTATATGTATATTTCATAACCGGTTTAACCTATCGTAAACTGTCATCCTATGCATAAGTAAATGAATTAAGCATAAAATTCATAACAGAAGTATGTTCTCAGGCGGAATCTTTATGCAGCTTTTCTTTGTCCGCACAAAAAACCTGGTACCAATATTATTTTTAATTCTGGTAATTATTCTATTAATGATTAACATGTTTGCCGCAAAAGAATATATATTCCAGGCCTCAAAACAATATAGTGATGATATACCAATTTATTCGGTTGAATGTGAGGAGAGGAAATGCGCTATAACTTTTGATTGTGCATGGGGAGCAGATGATATTCCTTCTATACTTGACACCCTTGACAGATATAATGCCAAAGGGACATTCTTTATAGTCGGATTATGGGCAAAAAAATACCCGGACACAGTAAAATTAATTTATGAAAGGGATCATGAAATTGCAAATCACGGGTATTCTCACGCCCATATGGCTCAAATACCTGAAGACAAAATTGAGGAGGAAATTTTGTTTTGTACCCGGGTTCTAGAAGAAATCACAGGATTCAGGACAAATCTATTCAGACCCCCATATGGTGAATACAATTCAACTACAGTAAAAGTTGCAAAAAACCTTCAATACTATACAATTCAGTGGGATGTTGATTCCCTCGACTGGAAAAAAAACATGTCTAAAGAAGAGATATTCAAACGGGTGACACAAAAAACCTCTAACGGATCGATTATTCTTTTTCATAATGATACATTATATACCGAAGAAATACTGCCAGATATTCTTGAAAATTTAACGTCCAACGGTTTCCGGTGCGTAAAGGTTTCGGACCTGATTTTAAAAGAAAATTACAAAATACGCTATGATGGAAGACAAATGAGAGATGAAAGATAAATAAATACTACATAAATAAGTAAATAATCATAAAAAACATGTTTAACCCCCTATTAATTTGGTGAAATATAATATATGATTCAATTAGAGGAAACATTTTAACTGGAACAGTTTTTTAAACATAATGATTTTACTAATGTTAATCGATATTGATTAAAAGAGCTTCTAAACGAACTTGATTCTGAATAATAATTATCAGGTAGCATGTTCGATAAATACGAAAGACTTTGAGAGGGGTTGGAGTATTAAATGTCAGGAATCTCGACTTTAGAAAACAACAGTGTAAACCTTATCGGGAAGGTAATATCAAGTCCAAAGTTTAGTCATGAGGTATATGGAGAAGGCTTTTACATAGTGTATATACAAGTGCCCCGGTTGAGTGAAAATTATGACAATATACCGGTCATGTTCTCTGAGCGTCTGATTGGTCCTGAAAGCATTGAGGAAGGTCATTATCTTATTGTTGAGGGACAATTCCGCTCTTATAATAATTATAACAGCGATAGCGGTCATAAGCTTATGCTTACGGTCTTTGCAAGAGAAATAGAAATATCGGAAGAGGAGGTGACAAATAGAAACCCTAATCAGATCTGTTTAAACGGGTTTGTATGTAGAAAACCCATGTATAGAACGACCCCATTTGGACGTGAGATTGCGGATATTTTACTTGCTGTAAACAGGGCATACAATAAGTCTGACTATATTCCCTGTATTGCATGGGGTAGAAATGCAAGATTCGCCGGAAACTTTGAAATCGGAGACAATATTCGTATATGGGGACGTATTCAAAGCCGTACCTACCAGAAAAAGATATCCGAAGATGAAGTTGAGGAGCGGGTAGCTTATGAAATCTCAGTGTCTAAAATGGAGGTTGTAAAAGAAAACAATAACAAAAAAGAATAAGAAAGGGGACGATACCCATGATAAAGGTTGTTTATGGAAACAAGGGCACAGGTAAGACAAAATACTTAATAGCAGGTGCTAATGCTTTGCTCGAGAGCTGCAGCGGAGACATCGTTTTTATTAACCACGGTATTTCTCATATCACAAACCTGAAACACCCAATCAGATATGTAGATATTTCTGATTTTCCCATTTCGTCATTAAATCAACTACTTTCCTTTATTTGCGGCATGATTGCCCAAAACTACGATATCAAGGCCATATATGTTGATGCTCTTTCTAAATATCTTTCAAAAGATGAGCAATATGATTACTTTTTTGAACAAATAAAATTATTATCAGATAAATTTGATACTCAGTTTGTATTTTCAATTAGCGGAGATATCAGCAGTATTCCTGAATTTGTTTATAAGGAGTATTCCTGTTAAGATTTCGAAGGGATTTGTATTTCATACAAATCCCTTTTTAATTATCGTTTTGTTTCATTCAATAGGGTATTATCATTTTGATTTCAGTAACGGTTGATGTTAATATTAATAAGCGGGATACATTATCCTGCATTTAATCTGCTTTATGGGGGAATTTGTCTATGCTGCTTGCGGCTGTTGCTCTTTCTGACGCAACCAGGAGCTTTGACAAGCTTTACCACTACAAAATATCATCGAATGAAATAAATAAAGTAACACCGGGAATGCGTGTTATAGTTCCTTTTGGGCGCAGGAACCAGCTGAAATCAGGATGGATTATAAAGATTTGTGAAGGGGAAGACGATAAAAAAATTAAGCAAATATCTGAAATTGTTGATCAAAGCCCTCTGCTGTCTGCTGAGATGATAAAGCTGGTCAGATGGATCAGAACAAGGTATTTTTGCACCTGGGGTGATGCTATAAGATTAATGATTCCTGCAGGTGTCAACCTTAAAAGACAAAGCTGGCTGCAAGTCTCACAATCTTATGCTGCACATAAAACAGAAACAGATATTGATCTTAGCCAGTCGCAAAAGATTATCTTAGATAAAATTGAAAAAAGCAAGGACGGTATTCTTGAGCAAGATATAGCAAAGATTGAGGGAAGTTTTGACGATATAAAATATCTTACAGACAAAGGATTGATAATAAGAAAGGATTTTTTCGAACAACCTGTAAGTGAAAAAACCGTAAAGGCTGTAATGCCATCTATCAGTAAAGAAGAGTTCTACTCACTGGTTGATGAAGGAAAAGTAAGAAGTATTCATCCAATAAGGGTTATGGAAGTTCTTTTTACAGAGGAGATATGCACACTGCAGGATATTTTGCTTATTGCCGGTGTATCCCACGGAACCATACGTAATATGGCAAAAAAAGGGTGGATATCATACACTGAAATAGAAGTTGAAAGAAATCCTTTTGATAGTTTTGAATGCGACATCCCAAAAGAACTGGTTTTAACTGACGAGCAGGAAAATGTTCTTAAGGAAGCAATACCTCTGTTAAATCAAAACAAGCTTAATGAAATACTTATTCATGGTGTGACGGGAAGCGGAAAAACTGAAATATATATCAGACTGATCGAAGAAGCCATAAAAATCCACAAAACAGCTATAGTGCTTGTGCCGGAAATCTCCCTGACTCCACAGATGACAAGCTGTTTTACTGCCAGATTTGGTGAAAGGATTGCTATTCAGCACAGCCGGTTATCTCAGGGGGAACGCTATGACCAGTGGCGTAAAATTCAAGCCGGAGATGTAGATGTGGTAATTGGAGTCCGTTCAGCTGTTTTTGCTCCTTTATTAAATATAGGAATAATTATTATTGACGAGGAGCATGAACTGACATATAAATCTGAAAACACCCCGAAATATGATGCACGTCATGTAGCCAGAGCCAGGTGCAATATAAACGGAGCGTTATTGGTTTTAGGCTCTGCTACTCCGTCAATAGAGACATATTACCGCGCAAAACACGGAAAAATAATGCTGTTAACCTTAAAAAACAGACCGAATTCCATGTCCTTGCCTCAAACTGTTATAGTTGATCTAAGGGAGGAACTGAAAGAAGGCAACAGAGGAGTTATTAGCAGAAGGCTTGAAAAAGAACTTGTCAATAATAAGAACAATGATGAGCAGAGTATTCTGTTTCTTAATAAGAGGGGATATGCCTCCTTCATGCTTTGCAGGGATTGCGGGTTTACATCAAAATGTCCTGACTGCAGTGTTGCTTTAACGGTACATACTCATGACCGGCAATTAATATGCCACTATTGCGGTTATTCTGAGCCAATACAAAAAATTTGTCCAAAATGTGAAAGCAAAAAAATTAAAGCATTTGGTACAGGTACACAAAAGGTTGAAGAGGAGCTTAAAAACCATCCAGCTGAATTTAAAATTCTGCGTATGGATATGGATACCACCAGCCGGAAACATGGTCATCAGAAGCTGTTAAATGCATTCCGCAACAAAGAAGCTGATATTCTTCTGGGAACACAAATGGTAGCCAAAGGTCATGATTTTCCTGATGTTACTTTAGTAGGTATTCTGTCTGCTGATGCCTCACTTTTTAATAATGACTATAGAGCAAGTGAGAGGACCTTTCAACTTATAACACAGGCATCAGGAAGAGCAGGCAGAGGAGAAAAACCAGGACGTGTAATTCTTCAGGCGTATAATATTGATGATTATGCCATACAGACTGCTATGATACAGGATTATGAAGCTTTTTATCAAAAAGAAATAATAATGCGTAAAATTATGAACTCTCCACCATTTTGCCATATAGGAGTAATTATTGTTTCAGGTGAGGATGAGAATAATGCAAAGGATTCATTAGTTGCTTTAAAAAACTGGATTATAAAACAATCCGGAAAGGAAAATACACTGGAATGTTCGGATGTGCTTCAGGCACCGGTATTTATAATAAGAAACAGATACAGGTGGAGGTTGATTATAAAAACGAAATCTATAAATAATCTGGTCCAGCTTATGAATGAGGTATTAGATATATTTCCAAAGGTGAAATCCGGCAGAACCGACATAAGTGTGGATATCGACCCTGCCAGCATGATATAATGTATAATATATTGGTAAAAATATGAGATATATAGTGAATGTTAGTTTTAAGGAGTTATAGATATGGCAATACGTAATATTGTTAAAAAGGGAGATGAAATATTAAATAAGCGGTGCAAGGAAGTAAAAGAAATAAACAGCCGGGTAATTGAACTGCTGGATGATATGAAAGAGACCATGTATGATGGTAATGGTGTTGGATTGGCTGCCCCGCAAGTAGGTGTTCTTAAGAGAATAGTTGTTATGGATGTTGGGGACGGGCCTCTTGAGCTTATTAATCCTGTTATCATAGAGGCTGAGGGCGAACAGATTGAAGCAGAGGGATGCTTAAGTATACCAGGAGTGTATGGAACTGTAAAACGTCCCCAAAGAGTTGTTGTAGAGTATCTTAACAGAAACGGTGAAAAGGTTCAGACTGAAGGAACTGATTTGAAAGCCATTTGTATAAGTCACGAATTAGACCATTTGGATGGTATACTTTTTGATGAAAAAGTAATAGAATTCGTTGATTATGAGAAGGAAAATGAGTGATTAAGTATCAGTGCAGGTAAATAGCAGAATCAAAGTTTATTAAAATTCAGCAAAAGGAAAGAAGATATATGAAAATACTGTTTATGGGTACCCCGGAATTTGCGGTACCTTCTTTAAAGGCGTTAATAGATAATGGTTATGATGTAGCTGGTGTTGTAACACAAACAGATCGCCCCAAAGGCAGAGGGCATGTACTGCAGGCACCTCCGGTAAAGGAAATCGCGATATCGAATAATATACCTGTTTACCAGCCACTGAAGATATCAAAGGAACCCGAAATTATACAAAAGATTGAGGATATTAAGCCCGATCTTATTGTTACCTGTGCATTCGGTCAGATTTTGCCACAAAGCTTGCTGGATATACCGAAGCATGGAACAATAAATGTTCATGCTTCGCTTCTGCCGAAATACAGGGGAGCTGCTCCTATACAATGGGCAATCATAAACGGGGATAAAAAAACCGGGATCACTACGATGTTTACTGAACTAGGTCTTGATACAGGTGATATTTTATTGCAGGATGAAGT
>JAAYTR010000217.1 GCA_012523685.1 Clostridiaceae bacterium
CTATGGTATTGAGAAGGAAGCCGATATTAAAGCAAAAAATATCATAACTCACTCGAATTCGGTAGAATTTGAATGCATAACACCCTGGTTTACTGAAACAATTAAAGTTTCTGTTCCGGGATTGTTCAGTGTTTATAATGCATTGGCCGCTATTTCAGTATGTGGTCTTCTGGGAGTTTCACCTCAGGCTATAAAGGAAGGACTGATAAATGTACAAATACCCGGACGGGCCGAGATAGTTCCCACACCTGGAAAACCGTACACCGTTATGATTGATTATGCACATTCACCCGCAAGTCTTGAGAATATACTTTCGACAGTGAAGAGCTTTGTTAAAGGACGTCTGATAAGTGTATTCGGATGCGGTGGAGACAGAGACAAGTCAAAACGCCCTGTTATGGGAGAGATTTCAGGAAGGATAGCTGATTTTACAATAATTACATCAGATAATCCAAGAACCGAAGTTCCCTCCCAAATACTGGCTGAAATTGAGAATGGCATTAAACGCACAGAGGGTAAATATATAGTAATTGAAGACAGAACAGAGGCAATCCGGTATGCAATGAATAATGCCAAAAAGGATGATATCATAGTATTGTCCGGCAAAGGTCATGAAACATATCAGATATTTAAAGACAAAACCATTCATTATGATGAAAGAGAAATTGTAGAAAACATACTTAGGGAAGGGTGATCGATATGAAGGCTTTAAGCGCAGGAACTATTGCCAAAATGGTTCAAGGCAGACTTGACGGCTCCCCAGAAATCATTGTGAATAGGATTTCCATCGACACCCGGACATTGGAACAAGGTTCACTGTTTGTTGCTATAAAAGGCGAACGATTTGACGGCCATGATTATATCGAACAAGCTGTGTCAAACGGTGCGGCTCTGGTTATTGTGCGGGAAGGAACAATTCTTACTAAAACAGTTCCTGCTATATTTGTGACCGACACTAAAGAGGCTCTTGGAGAACTTGCCCATGAATACAGAAAACTCTTTAAAATACCTATAGTTGCAGTTACGGGAAGTGTAGGCAAAACCAGCACTAAGGAAATGATTGCCTCAATCCTGTCAGCAAAGTATAGAGTCCATAAAAGCAAGGGAAATCATAATAATGAAATAGGTTTACCTCTTTCGGTACTCGAAATGGACGACGAGCACGAAGTGGCAGTATTTGAAATGGGTATGAGGGGATTTGACGAAATAAGTGTTCTGTCCAAAATTGTCAATCCTGATATAGCTGTGATTACCAACATAGGGATCTCTCATATTGAAAGACTCGGATCAAGACAAAACATACTGAAAGCTAAGCTTGAAATTTTAGATGGGATGGGCGAAAATGGGATAATTTTCCTGAACGGTGATGATGAGCTTTTGTCAGGATTAAAGGGTCTGTTGCCCCAAAAAACATTATTTTATGGCATAGACGAAAACCAGGATATATGGGCATATGATTTGTCTTCTAAAGGAGAAGAGGGAGTATATTTTCAGGTAAAAACCGGTGAAAAAGATATGAAGCTTTTCATACCTGCACCGGGGATCCATAATGTGCATAATGCCCTTGCCGGAATCTCTGTAGCCGAAGCTCTCAATATGAATGAAAATGAGATAAGAAAAGGTCTAGAAAACTTCTCTGGAGAAAAGATGCGCCTTAGTATCGAGGAGAAGGACGGAATTAAATTTATTAATGATTCATATAACGCCGCCCCAGCTTCCATGACTGCCGCTTTAGATGTGCTTTGTGAAATTGCCGGAGAAAAGAGAAAGTGGGCTGTAATCGGTGATATGCTTGAGCTAGGGGACTGGGCTGAGGAGGCTCACAGAAAAATAGGCAGACTTGTTTCAAAATCCGGCATAGAATATATGGTGGCTATAGGAAGTCTGGCCAAATGGTATGTGGAGGGTGCTAATGAAAATCCTGACACAAGAACTATTACTAAACTATTTGCCAGTGCTTCGGAAGCAAAACCCTACATAAAGACCCTTGTACAGAAAGGAGATGTTCTTCTGTTTAAGGGCTCCCGTTTAATTAAATTGGATGGTCTCTTACAGGAGCTACTTTCAGAAGAATTAAATCAAAATGCTTAATATACTTAAGACCGTACCGCCTCAAATAATTGCATATTTAGTTAGCTTTCTTGTGTCTGTGATATCCGGAAAGCTGTTAATACCGCTGTTAAAAAGGCTGAAGTTCGGTCAGATAGAACGGGAAGAAGGTCCCGAAAGTCATAAAATTAAACAAGGCACGCCCACAATGGGAGGGATCATTTTTCTTCTCCCGGTTTTATTATTTGGAGTTATTTACAGCTTCTTTGATATTAGAATTCTATCCCTGGTCCTTGTGACAATGGGATTTGCTTTTGTCGGTTTTCTTGATGACTATCTGAAGGTGACCAAAAAGAATAATGAAGGCCTTACGCCTATGCAGAAAATGACAGGTCTTTTAATCGTATCCGGGATTTTTACCTGGTATGCAGCTTCATGTACCGAAGAAGCCAGGATGCTTATTTTACCGTTTTTGGGGTATTATAAACCTATAATAATGCCCATCGTTATTGCTGTTCCTTTCAGCATTTTTGTTCTTGTGGCTTTTACAAATGCAGTAAACTTAACGGATGGTCTTGACGGGCTGGCGGGATCTGTGACCACAATAGTACTTTTATTTTTTACATTAGTCACAATGTTTAACAGTGAATGGAATTATATAAGAATATTCTGTGCCATACTGGCAGGGGGCATATTGGGATTTCTGGTGTATAATCTTTATCCGGCCAGGGTTTTTATGGGGGATACCGGGTCTCTTGCCATAGGAGGAGCTCTTGCATCAACGGCCATATTAACCGGCACTCCTATATTTTTAGGATTGGCAGGAATAATCTACGTTGCCGAAACATTATCTGTAGTAATACAGGTAATTTATTTTAAAAAGACAGGGAAGAGAGTTTTTCTTATGGCACCCCTTCACCACCACTACGAGCATAAGGGATGGAATGAAATCAAGGTGGTAACCATATTTACTATTGTAACTATTATTAGCAGCGTTTTAGCTTTTCTTCTTATGAGGTGATTGGGTTGAGAAAAAGAGAGTATGATTTTTGGATCCTCTTTACAGTGCTAGTTATGCTGGCAATGGGAACAGTTATGGTTTTCAGCGCCAGTTCTTATAGTGCCCAGCATTACCAGAACAACAAGTATCATTTTTTGATCAGACAGCTGCTTTGGGGAACAATAGGGGTTATCAGCATGCTTGTTTTTTTAAATATTGACTACCACAGAATCGCAGCCAGTTCACCTATACTTATGGTGATAAGCACGGTTATGCTCGGTTTAGTTCTTATTCCGGGAATAGGAACAGTATTTAATGATTCGAGACGTTGGTTTGATCTGAAATTAACAACATTTCAACCGTCGGAGTTTACGAAAATTGCAATAATACTATTTTTATCATTCAGCCTCTCAAAAAACAGCAGCAGATTGAATTACTTTTTCACAGGGCTTGTGCCGTACCTTTTTGTGGTAGGAATAACGGCAGCTTTACTGTACTTTGAACCACATATGAGCGCTATTATACTTATTACGCTGGTATCAGTAATTATTCTCTTTTGCGCCGGAGCAAAGATAAGACACTTTATTGCTCTTGCTGTGCCTGTTGGCATTGTGGGCTGGGAGCTGATAATGAGTAAGCCATACCGTGTAGATCGTATAATGGCGTTTATGGACCCGTTTAAATACAGCCAGGATGAGGGCTTCCAGGTTGTAAACTCACTATATGCAATTGCTTCGGGGTCGGTCTTCGGAAGAGGACTGGGAAGAAGCCTTCAAAAGAACCTGTATCTTCCTGAGCCCCACAATGATTTTATATTTGCCATCTTAGCCGAAGAGCTTGGCTTCGTAGGCGCAGTAACGGTGATAATTCTGTTCATGCTGTTTATATGGAGAGGAGTAAAGGTAGCCATGAATGCTGCTGATATGCTGGGGAGCCTCATTGCTATAGGAATAACCTCCTTAATTGCCCTAGAAGCCATAATTAATATTGCTGTTGTAACCTCCACAATTCCAACTACCGGTATGCCATTGCCATTTTTCAGTGCAGGCGGCACCTCAACAGTTTTTCTGTTGACATCGGTAGGAATTTTACTTAATATCTCAAAAGGAACTAGTTCAACAAATTTCAGTATAATAAAAAATGACAGAGATGATAATGGAAAAAAGCGTAGTATTTCGTCGCGGAAAGTCGGTGAACTATGAAATATATAATTTCAGGCGGTGGTACCGGAGGACACATAAATCCCGGTATTGCTATAGCAAAAGAAATTCTTACAAATGAGCCTGAAGCAGAGATTCTTTTCGTTGGAACTGAAAAAGGACTGGAAGGCAGGCTTGTTCCACGCGAAGGCTTTAATATTAAATATATAGATGTGAAAGGTTTCAGAAGAAAACTATCTTTTGATACCTTTAAAACAGCCGGAAAGCTATTAAAGAGTTTTGGATCAATAAGGAAAATTCTGAAAGAATATCAACCTGACGCTGTTATCGGCACAGGGGGATATGTCTGCTTTCCTGTGGTATTCAGTGCTGCTCTTAAGAAAATTCCTACAATAATTCACGAGCAGAATGCTTTTCCGGGTATTGCAAATAAAGTTCTTGCCCGTTATGTAGACGAAGTTGCCATAAGCTTTGAAGAAGCACGTTCAAGGTTTAAGGGCAAAGCAAGAATAACTCTCACTGGTAACCCTATCAGAAATGACCTGTTTTTGCTTGATCGCACGAAAGCAAGAGAAAACCTTGGAATAGCCGAAGACGTACCTCTGGTGGTAATTTTCGGAGGCAGTCTTGGTGCCGAACATATAAATGAATGCGTTAGAGACATGATAAACCTTCATGGCAAGGAAATATCATATAATCTTATCCTTGCCACAGGAATGAAGCATTATGAAAAGGTTATGAGATATATCAAAGACCCGCTTCCTGATAATATTCAAGTGGTACCGTACATTTATAATATGGGTGAAGTACTGGCGGCTGCCGACCTTGCTGTTACAAGAGGGGGCGCTATAACAGTTAGCGAACTGGCGGTGCTGGGAGTGCCTGCCATTCTAGTTCCATCACCCTTTGTGGCTGAGAATCATCAGGAATATAATGCAAGGGCACTGGAAAACAAGGGCGCCGCAGTAGTTATCCTTCAAAATCAGCTAACTCATGAGATTCTCTATGGACAAATTGATAAACTTATAAAAAACAAAGAACTTCGAAAAAAAATGTCAGCAGCCGCTAAAAAGAGTGGTATTAAAAATGCCGCACCGGCAATCTACTCTCTGATTAAAAAATCTATCGACAAAAAAAACAAGTAACCTTAAAAAGGTGGTTAAGCCATCATTTGTCACACCATTTCGCCGGAAGCATATTATGAAATGTGTTCAATACTTTGCTTCCGGGGGTGTTCTGCGTGAGCAATCTCATAATTGCCGGAGGTTCAAGACTGAGCGGCATAATAGAAGTGCCAGGGGCTAAAAATGCTGTTCTGCCAGTACTTGCCGCCACGCTCTTGAATAATGGTACCAGCATTCTTGAGAATTGCCCGGAGTTGGACGATGTCTTGACAATGCTTGAAATACTGTCTGCTTTAGGGTGTAAAACTAAGAAAAAGGGATCGCGTATAGAGGTTGATGCCTCAAACCTCACAAGTTCGTGTATTCCGGAAGTACTGGCTAAAAGAATGAGATCCTCGATTATTATTTTGGGAGCAGTCCTCGCAAGATGCGGTGAGGTGCTTGTCAGTTATCCGGGCGGCTGTGAAATAGGCATGAGACCTATAGATATGCATCTTCGTGCACTGGAGCAGATGGGGGCAGAAGTCGACGGACTGAAACATGGCATGCTTAAAGTCAGTGCCGCCAAACTTCAGGGCTGCGAGGTTTTACTGGATTACCCCAGTGTAGGTGCTACCGAAAACATTATGCTGGCCGCCTGCTTTGCCGAAGGAGAAACGCTGATCAGAAATGCAGCAAAGGAACCGGAAATTGAGGATTTACAAAATTATCTTAATCAAATGGGTGTCAAGGTGACCGGAGCCGGAACTGGTGTTATCAGAATCCAGGGCATACGGGAAATAAAAGCGGAACCCATTCATACAATAATTCCAGACCGGATTGTAGCCGGGACATATCTTGCGGCTGTTGCGGCGACCGGAGGAAGCCTGGTAGTAACAGGAGTAGAATATGACCATATAGGGTCAATTCTTTACTGTTTAAGAAGAACAGGCTGCAAGATAAAAAACTATTCAGGCGGTGTGGTAACCCTGGAATCTGATGGAAGACTTAACGCATTAGATCTTATAAGAACGTCTCCTTATCCGGGTTTTCCGACCGATATGCAGCCACAGATAGTCTCTCTCTTAACAAAGAGCGCAGGCACAAGTGTAGTAGTGGAAACGGTCTTTGAAAACAGATTCCGTTATACCGAACAGCTGCAGAAACTGGGTGCTGATATAAGTATACAAGGGAGAACAGCTATAATCAGAGGGGTTGATAAGCTGAAAGGAGCTTCTGTTGAAGCCAGGGATTTAAGAGGAGGTGCTGCACTGATTATTGCCGGTCTTGTTGCTGAAGGAGAAACAAATATTTCCGGTGTCGGCTATATTGACAGAGGCTATGAAAAAGTAGAAAATGTTCTGTCAAAGGTAGGCGCAAAAATCAGAAGAGTTGAAGACTGAAACCGGTATGGTATAATTGTAGTATTATTATACTTGGGACAGGGTAAAACATACCATTTTAGTGCATTAGCACAGAGGTACATATGAAAAAAAAAGGGCATGCTAAAACAAGATTAAAAATATTCATTTTCATTTTTGTATTGGCTCTTTGTCTTGTTTTTCTGCTGTTTGCACCTTTTTTTAATATCAAGTCAATTAAGGTTGAAGGAAGCAGCAGATATACAGCTGAAAAAATAATTGAAACATCGGGAATAATGATTGGCGAAAACGGATTTCGAAAGTTAAGACTGGATCCGGAAGCCATATTAGAACTGAGGCTGCTTGACAGCGAAGAAAAAATAGGTCAACTCCCTTATGTAAAATCATGTACTGTGAAAATTGTTTTTCCGGACAGTATTATAATACATATTACCGAGAGAGAACCTGCAGCATATATTGTTTACTTTGATAATTATCTTACGGTGGACGCCCAGGGGTATGTATTGGAAGCAGGTAACTCTGAACCACCGCAGGGGTTAAAGGAAATACGGGGCATTGATTTTAAAAAATACACCATAGGCGGGCAATTGGAAGAATCGGAAATATCACTTATTATCACTGGTGTTGAAATAATCAATACCATCAATAATTCTGATAAAACCACCGATATAAAGCTCGCAGATGTATTGGATTGGGTTGATGTAATCAGTGAGAATAATGCAATCTTGTCTCTGGACAATAGGATTATTGTCAGATTCAACCCAAAGGACAAGCTTCAGTACACAATTGATTTTACAAAAGAAATATTTTTTAAGAAAATCAGCACAAAAGAAACTGGAAGAATAGAATTCTCAGGTAATCAAAACCCGAGCTTTATACCCGATTAAGATACATATTAAGGAGGGGTTCCATGATAGCTTTACTTGGGCTCATTGCCGGATTATTAGTAGGCATTTTAATTCCGATTCATATACCGCAGGCGTATTCCAATTATGCCGCAGTTGCGATTTTAGCGGCATTAGACTCAATTGTCGGAGGATATTCGGCATCACTGGAAGGAAAATTCAATATTAAGATATTTTTATCAGGGTTTTTTGCTAATTCTTTTACTGCTGCTTTATTGGCATATATTGGTGATAAACTGGGGATTCAGATACATTTGGCAGCTATATTCGCATTTGGAAATCGTATATTCCTCAATATCGGCAATATAAGAAGGAAGCTCATTAAGTGAGGAATATAAAGCAATACTACATCTGTGGCATAAATCCCAGATATTTTTGGTAATACCCCTATATCTTGAGTTTCAATAGGGAATTTGTAAAGAAAAATATTGCTTTTATATGTGTTTGATATATAATAATAATGATAGCTTGTAATTATTTTATCAATATGTTAATTACGTAAGATGAACTATAAGGAGAGCAGAAATTTCTTCCGCCTCTCAAGAGCCGGGTAGGGATTATTATCTCCGATGAGAGCACACATCTCCCTGACTCGAGCATATATGGCTCGGGACCCGTTCGGAATCATTTGTTTCGACAACGGGTGAGAGTAATGTAAGGAGGATACAAAAGTGTTGGAATTTGACATTGATATGGATAGCTTTGCACGTCTAAAAGTCGTTGGTATCGGCGGAGGCGGAAATAACGCAGTAAATCGAATGATAGCATCAGGTATGCGTGGTGTGGAATTCATTTCTGTTAATACCGATAAACAAGCATTATTTCTTTCACAGGCAACTACTAAAATTCAAATAGGTGATAAGTTAACAAAGGGACTTGGAGCAGGCGCCAATCCGGAAATCGGCGAGAAAGCAGCAAACGAGAGCCGTGATGAAATAGCAATGGCTATTAAGGATGCCGATATGGTTTTTGTAACTGCCGGTATGGGAGGCGGAACAGGGACAGGAGGTGCTCCTGTTGTTGCGCAAATAGCGAAAGAAATGGGTATACTAACTGTAGGCGTTGTCACAAAACCATTCCTGTTTGAAGGCAAAAAACGCATGATGCAGGCTGAGGCCGGAGTTGAGGCATTGAAAGCAGTTGTTGATACTCTTGTTACAATTCCAAATGACAGATTGCTTCAGATTGCCGATAAAAAAATGCCCCTGGTTAAGGCTTTTAACCTTGCAGATGATGTATTAAAGCAGGGTGTTCAGGGTATTTCAGATCTTATAGCAGTTCCCGGACTTATTAACCTTGACTTTGCCGATGTAAAGACAATTATGATGGACACAGGCATAGCCCATATGGGTATAGGAAGAGGAACCGGTGAGAATAAAGCGGAGGAAGCAGCCAAGCAGGCAATATCAAGCCCATTGCTGGAAAC
>JAAYTR010000218.1 GCA_012523685.1 Clostridiaceae bacterium
AAAAGCAGGAGTGCTGTGATGAAATAGAAAACTGCATGAAGAAGGGTTTCCCTGTTTTTAATCTAAAAACCGCTTTTCCGTATATAGTACATAATTCTTTTCCAACCCCATGTTATCAGTGTATAGTTATGGAGAACGGCAAGCAATCCATTTGTGGCCGGTGTGTTGATATTCCGGGCTTATGTAAACAATGCGGCTATTTTTTTGCTGCAGAATATGCCCTGGTATTCAGGGGAAGAGTCAATGTTATTTTTGATATGCTAAGAACATACCTGAAATATATCTAGAGAAAAGCTAAGAGTGTTAACAGAGGCTCACCAACGCGTTTATATTTAGGATGAGAGGATAATATGTGATGAACATTGCAACAGCGGCAAGGATTTGGCTGACGAGGTCATTTAAACCTTTTGTTTTCAAAAATGAGTATGACAATAAAATTTTATATGAGGATACAGAAAACTTAGGTTTGTATATACATATTCCGTTTTGCAGGAGCATCTGCAGCTTTTGCCCATATTGTAAGACTGTTTATAATAAGGATCTGGCTAATCGTTATACTGATGCATTAATAAAAGAAATAGAGCTTACAGGGAAAAGCATATCCGGGAAAAAAGAGGTCACAAGCCTGTATTTTGGTGGCGGATCACCGGCATTACTGGCAGACAGATTAAATGAAATAATTGCGGTGGTAAATGATTATTTTATCATCAAGGAAGGAATCGGTCTGGAACTACATCCCGATGACGTTACGGTTGAATTATTACAGAAGATAAAATCAGCCGGTGTAAGTAAAATTAGTATTGGAATTCAATCTTTCAGGCGGGAGCAGCTTTCTGTACTGGGTCGTAAAGAGCCTGATTACCGGACTCTTTTTAGCGCACTTAAGGAAGTAACATTTGAGACAGTTTCATTTGATTTAATATTTGCCATACCGGGACAAACCGCAGAATCCCTTAAACAAGATATTTCATATGCTTTTGAAAATGGCGCAAACCACATCGCAATCTATCCGTTTATAGATTTTTCTTTTTCTCACAGCAATGTAATGCCAATGACTGAGAAGGAGAAACGAAATCTCCTGGACAGCATTACCGATTATTGTACAAGCTGTGGATATGTCCGCACCTCCATATGGACATTTGCCAAAGAACCGGCTAAAAAATACTCCTCTATGACCAGAGATAACTTTTTAGGCTTTGGTTGCTCTGCAACCACTCTATTAAAAGACCAGTTTAAAATTAATACATTTTCGATAAAGGATTATATTGTCAGAGTGGAACAGAATCAACTGCCTACCTCGTTGACACTGCGATTCACATTAAGGCAGAGGATGATTTATTATCTGTTCTGGACAGCCTATACAACCAGGGTTGATCCGAAAGCATTTGAACGCTTTTTTGGTGTTTCCTTGTATAGTAAATATGGTTTTGAGCTGTTATTGTGCCAGGTCTTAGGCTTTACAAAAAAGAAGAACGGTATTTATCAAATGACTGCAAAGGGCGCATATTATTATCACTATTTTGAACAATTCTACACTCTGGCCTATATTGACAAGATGTGGGGAATAATGCGAAAAGAGGCTTTCCCCGATAAGATTACTTTATAATATCCGGCTGATACAATATCATACTATTTGCCCTCCTGCTCTTACTGCACCTGAAGAGTGAATTTTTCAAAGATTATAATTACAAATGTAATATTGTACTAATTACAAAATACAGGTGAGAAAAGGGTTGAAATCCAATATTATGAAGGAAAAGTTAGGAGGGATTAAGTATGAAGAAACAGTTCTTGAGTATTTTGTTATGTGTTGTATTGCTTTCAAGTCTGCTACTTGGCGGTTGCGGACAGCAGGGACAGCCTGCAGGCAATGAACCAACGACAAGTGCTACTCCAAGTCAATCACAAGCAGCACCGTCCAGCCAGCCCGGTGGAGCAGAATCAGCCGGTCCACTTGGCGAAAGGCCGGCAAACGGATGGACATTTGGCTATACTTGTATGGACGGAACAAACCCATTCTTCGTAATACTTGAAAAGACTATCAGAGACGGTGTTGAAGCAAAAGGTGACAAACTGATTACCACTGATCCAGCTAATGATGTTACTCTCCAGATTACACAAATTGAAGACATGATTACCCAGGGCATAGATGCGATTTTCTTGAATCCAGCGGAGGCCGAGGG
>JAAYTR010000219.1 GCA_012523685.1 Clostridiaceae bacterium
GCGGCTGTAGACCGCTGCGATTTAGCGCTCCATTTCCAACATCCAGTTTCTAGTCGCGCTCGCTACGCAATCCATGCTCCGCTTTAAATCGCAGCAGCCACGCCGCTTAATTATGTTCGTACAAACAAAGACTAGTTCGCACTATTCTTAATATAAGCTATCTAATATTGAGAAAGTTGCTGCCGTGGTGGCAAGGCAATTTTCTTATTCTATGGGCACCATGTTGTATTTCGCATGGCAATTGTCAATTCCGTAATTGCCCTTTTCACCATCTTTCATGCAGAGGTGCACCGCACTTAGCTTAAATGTTTTTGGCAGTGCCAGAATATTTGGTCTGGGACCGACATATTTTTTCTTTGCGTCTTCAAGGGCTTCTTCAAATGTAGCTCTGGTCTTTAATCCCATGGCACGCGCATATCCCGGATCCTGTGCGCCAACAATATAAATAGCCGCAGTATTCATCTCTGCAATATGACCACAGCTTATCATAGAAAAGGAATGGAACGGGTGGAACCCATTACCAAAACGGTAGTTTCTGATATATTCCTCATTGGTAGCAAACATTTCGCCATATCGCTCCATATCTGCAAGGGTATTCATATAGTCCTTCTGGAACATCTCAAAGACCTCCCGGTATCCGGTGAATTTCTCATCATGAAAATAGCCGTTACATATAGAGGAGCATATAATCACGCAGTTCTCTTTCATAATTCTCTTATGGCGAATTACCTGTGCTGAGAGTGCCTGCATCATCATTATAGGATTAGTTCCCATTCCGTCCGCATAATGAAAGAATTGAGGCATACCGAAGACCATAACATCATATTTCTTTTCTGCCCAATGCACATAGGTACGTTTATCAGCAACCTCCCATGATATCGGTTGCATTTCTTTGGCATATCCGCTGAATATAGCAATCTGCCTTGATTTTGTATCTAATACCGCATCGCAGCAGAAAAATTTTTTACCCATTTTCTCTTCCATATGCATACCGATCTCATCAAACTTTGTTCTCATCAGCGAATTGGTGCTTACAGGCGTAAAATCATCGCGATGCATAACCTCAGGTACATGATGAGAAGCAATGGATCTCCAATGGGTTATGCCGGTGGCACAGTGCTTATATCCTCCCGAATAGCCGCCGTATGGGTTGCCTTGGGTATGGCCGATTAAAATTGCGACATCCGAATCATAAACATATTTGTTCATAATCACGGGGTCTCCCCTTTTAGTTGTACCCAAATCAACAAGGTTCTCGTAATCTTCACTATCATGGTTGAGAATCTGCCTGGTGTACCAGAACTGGTTAAAAATATCCTCTCCCAATATATTGAGAATCTCCTGCTTAGTGTTCTTGCTGTGCAATCCGTTTGAACATATTAAAAGAATATCTTTTTTCTCAACACCCGCTTTATAAAGTTCTTCAAGAATTATAGGAATTGCCACCTTACGGTGTGAGGTTTCCTGTTCTCCTCCCTTAACCCTGTCGGGAAAGATGATAGTTACTCTCGAGCCTTTTTTGGCCAGCTTCGACAATGGCTCCATACCAATGGGATTCAAAACGGATTCCTTTGTTGCGGTAAAAACATCCTCAAGATACGGAGGATCAGGAATTGTTTCTCCCGGAATAAACACATCGGTATAATCGGGTAAATCAGCTTCCATTGTGCCATGACCATATTCAAATGACAGTTTCATATTTTATACTTCCTTTCTGCTTTATTTGTTCATATATTTTTGTATTATTTCCAGGTACTCCTCCGGATAATAACCTATTTCACCAGTGAATCTGGTCAAAGCTATAAGTCCTCCGTCAATTTCAGGTATAGAGGCAAGCATCTGTGCATTATCGGATTTTAACCCGCCTCCATATACAACAGGAGCTCCGTTTGTAACTTCCTTTACAAAACGTCCCACCATCTGTATATAATCTCTGTCGGGCGGTGTTTTGCCCGGTCCAATGGCCCATACAGGCTCGTAGGCAATGGCCACATTTTCTTTATCTGCTCCGTCAAGACCTGTTTCCAGTTGTTTTCTTAATGTGTTCTTCCAATCTTTTTGTTCTTCAGAAGTTTCGCCTATGCAGTAAAGAACCTTTAATCCTGCCTTCACAGCACATTTGATCTCCTGATTCAACAAACGATTAACCGCGTCTGTATCACTTACTCCTGCCTCGGCCATAATACCCAGCTTATCCCGCCGCTCTTCGCAATGCCCTATTATTGTACCGCCACAGCCTATGGCCTTTGCTGCATTGGCTGTTCTATTTGTTGTAAATGCTCCAAAGTTGCCGCCTATGGCCGTATCATCACGAAATACGCCCTGGCAGCCAATCTTAACCGGACTGTTTTCACTTAATGCGTTTATTGCACTTATCAGGTGAGCCTCAGGAAAAAATATAACGAATTCAACTTCATTTTGGTCATATCTTTTCAGTTGTTCTTGCGTATTTTTTACAATATAACCTCCCCACTCATTAATGGGTGAAATATCGTTAACTCCACCGAAGT
Organism: Clostridiaceae bacterium; assembly: GCA_012523685.1. Classification (GTDB taxonomy): domain Bacteria; phylum Bacillota; class Clostridia; order DSM-8532; family DSM-8532; genus DTU059. The sequence continues at coordinate 2,511 of JAAYTR010000219.1, forward strand.
TCCTGGGGATATCAAAACGTTTAAGATTAAGAAAAATAAATTTCAATTAATATTCCTCCCTTCATAAAAAACTGATAAAATCTCTTAGGTCCTGGCCTATTAAAGGCCTGCACCAGTCTATAAATTCCTTAGTTACATCGTTTCCCCGTTCACTTATAAAGTTTTCAGGCATGACCCTTTCATGAAGCATTACTTCGCTTATTGGAATCAATATAGTCTTTATCTGATATTCTTCTCCAGGAACACGCTCAAAGCCTACCATCACCCCTGTGTTACCTTCATATGCGGCTTTCATGGCTGTGCTTCCGGCCAGGACAGCTTCGTCTCTGTCTACTCTCGATTGGAATGCTACAGATGCTCTTCCACAAATACCGGGTTTTTCGCTTCTGGCCTTTATACCCAAACGTTTTATTACTAAATTGGATAGATGGGAGCTCACATCACCATAATAAACTGATCTTCCGACCTCAAAAATTGGCTCCACAACAGGTTTGCCATCTTTATTTTTAAGTCCTTCACTAACAACTACCACAACACCACCAAGTTTGTCATACAGCCTTTTTACATCTTCCAAAAAATCCTCCTCGTCAAAGGGTCTTTCAGGTAAATAAATAAGGTGAGGTGCATCACCCTCCTTTTTCCGCGCTAAGGCTGAAGCAGCTGTAATCCAGCCTGCATTCCGTCCAAGAGCTTCAATAACACAAACATGAATAGGAAGCGATTTAACATCCTGAGCCACTTCATTTACAGTCTCAGCAATATAACGGGCGGCACTGCCAAAACCCGGGGCATGATCGGTTATTGAAATATCATTATCAATAGTCTTTGGGATTCCGATAACATTTATATCGCTGTTCCCCAGTACCCGATAAATTTTGCCGCAGGTATCCATTGAACCGTTGCCACCGTTGAATAATACGTACTTAATGTTATTACGTTTAAATATTTTAGCCATATTTTCATAGTCAGATGTCTCTAATTCATACCTTGAAGTACCTATGGCGGACGCTGGAGTGCTAAGAAGCAACTCCAGTCTTTCTCCATCTATACTTTTCAGATCCAAAAAATTTTCATCCAGAATTCCTTTTGAGCCACCTATGGCTGCGTAAACTTTATCAATATCACTATATTTTCCGGCTTCTTTAACTGCACCATATAATGATGAATTAATTACTGCAGTCGGGGCACCTCCATGTACTATCAGCACATTTGATTTCATACTTCTTACTACTCCTTTTCTCCCGTTCCATTGTTTTAATCAGAACATAAAATAACATCAAATGTAGTATGCCCTTTATTTTTGCCAATGTTCCAAAAGAAAAAAATAAAAAGCCATTTAACGGAAATTATGATGATATAGATTTATGGACTGTTTTCGAAGTGTGAAAGTTTATAATATATTTGTTAATAACATTTATGAAAAAAAGACCATATCAGTTCTATTTCGAGAAGATACTTTTTCACTGATTATAAAAGATATACCAGTATTCCTGCAATGCCGGAACCAATCATAACAACAATAGGGTTAGGTTTAAATTTTCTCATAATAATAAAGCTCACTGTAAAAAGACCAACAGCAATGAGGTTTATATCCGAAAAGTTAAATGCCGCTGTACTATTCCCACGAAAAGTCAGAATTGCAATTCCCAGCCCTGCAGAAGCAATAAGGGATACTACTGCCGGTCTTAGACCGGATAAAATCCCTTGAACTATAGTTAATTGATTATACCTGTAATAGAAATAAGCAAGAGTTAATACAATTATCAGAGATGGTAATACACAGCCAAATGTGCTTATGATGGCACCTCCAATACCGGCAATTCGGGTACCTACAAAAGTTGAAGCATTTATCGCAATTGGACCGGGCGTCATTTCTGCAATAGTTATTAAGTCTACAAACTCTTCCATACTTAGCCATTTATTTAATTCGACCACTTGATTCTGTATCAGAGGAAGCGCAGCATACCCGCCACCAATACTAAATAACCCTATTTGAATAAAACTCCAGAATAACTTTAAATAAATCATTCCTTATTTGCACTCCTGTCCGGTTTATTTCTTTTATAAGTGGAAATGACTCCTATTAATCCGCAAATTAAAATAATATAAATAACGTTAATATTTAAAAAATAAGTTGCAATAAAGGCACCTGCCATAATAAGTATTGAGATGGCTTGCTTTTCTTTAATAATGTTATTTCCAAGATTGATTACTACATCTACGATTACAGCAGCCACACCAGCCTGCATACCTTTAAGCAATGCGTTTATTACGACATCGTCCCTAAATTTAGCATAAAAAACCGAAATTACAGACAGGGTAATGAGTGGTGGCAGTATAGTCCCTAACGTTGAAACTAAAGCTCCAAAAAATCCGGCAATACGATAACCAATCAGAATAGAAGCGTTAACTGCTATTGCACCGGGGGATGATCGTGAAATTGCTGTCAAATCCAACATTTCTCTATCTTCTATCCAATGCAACTCATCAACGAATTTTTTCTTCATTAATGGGACAATTACAAATCCTCCCCCAAAAGTAAAAGCGCTTAAAAAAAAGGTAGATGTAAACAATGTCCAGTAAGTTTTAAAGTCTTTTTTCATATAGTCTCCTAACGAATAATTGCAGCCCAGGCAAGGGTGTTTTAATTTAACAGTAGCATTACGTCTTATCCATAGTTTAACCCTGATCAGATAATAAGTAAAATGTCTGAGAGTACACTTTTAAAATACCGGGTATGGGTAATAATATAATTAACAAATATATTATAGTATGACCCAAAAATACTTATAACTTGACAATATGTTATAATTTATTATCACAATATTTCGTCCTTATTAATTCGTTTTATGATTATTAAATATGTAAGTTTAGGTTGGGTCATATTCATTTCAGACTATGAAGAGGAAGGTGAGCTAAATAGATTTATATTTAAAAAATAGTGATATATATATAGACGGTGTTTTTAATAAAGCTGACCTGACTATAAGAGAAGGAAAAATTGCTTCGTTTAAAGATAAGAATCTACAAGGCCTTCCTGAGTTAGATGCTTCGGGTAAGCGTGTTATCCCCGGCTTTATTGACATACACACTCACGGGGCAAATGGTATAGACATCAATCATGCAAAAACTCAAGACATTGCAAAAATAAGCAGCTTCTTCGCCGCACAGGGTACAACCGGTTGGTTTGCATCAATTGTAACTGATACTGAGGAAAACACACTTCGGTGTATCGAACAAATTAAAGCTGCTATTAATGAACCTGATAACGGTGTCAATGGAGCTCAATTATTGGGAATACATTTGGAAGGTCCCTTTTTGGATCCGCAGTATAGAGGCTCTATGGCTGAACATCTTCTTAGAAAAGGCGAGCCTGACTTATTTAAAAAATATTATGATGCGGCTGAGGGAACATTAAAATTTATCACTGTTTCTCCCGAAGTTGAAGGAGTGCCAAAGCTTATCAAGGAGATGAGAAAGCTGGGAATAGTGGTTGCAATCGGGCATTCCGGTGCTGATTATGATACTTCAATGGCCGCAATAAACAATGGTGCCACCTGTGTTACCCATACATTCAACGGAATGAAGCTCATGCATCAGCATTTCCCTGCAATAGCCGGAGCTGCTCTGGAAAGCGATGTTTTCTGTGAAGCTATATGTGACGGAAGGCATTTACATCCCGCAGTAGTAAGGCTTCTCATAAAAACCAAAGGGCTTGACAGGGTTGTAGCCGTCACAGACAGTATAACCGCTACAGGATTACCAGACGGAGAGTATTATCTTGGTGTAAATAAGGTCAGGGTGACAGATGGAGACGCTAAGCTGGTTAGTGATGGAACCCGTGCAGGCAGCACACTGACCATGATTAAAGCCCTTCAAAACCTGGTTAAGTTTACCGGCAGAAGCTTAGAAGAACTTATTCCGCTTCTCACCATAAACCCCGCATCTGTTATGAAAATTCATGATCACAAGGGAACTATAACCGTGGGAAAAGATGCTGATATAGTTATCCTGGATGATAATCTAAATATTGACACCACAATAGTCGGCGGTAATATTGTATATCAAAGACAATAAACTCTATAAAGTGAATTTAAGAAAATTGCCTTGCTGCCGCGGCGGCAACTTTCTTGATGTTAGCGGGGCTCATATTAAGAATAATGCGAACTAAATTGTCATTCTGAACAGAATGAAGAATATTTTTTGTGTTAAACAGGGGAGCGGCTGTAGACTACTGCGATTTAGCGCTCCATTTCCAACATCCAGTTTCTAGTCGCGCTCGCTACGCAATCCATGCTTCGCTTTAAATCGCAGCAGCCACGCCGCTTAATTATGTTTGTACAAACAA
>JAAYTR010000220.1 GCA_012523685.1 Clostridiaceae bacterium
ACATTAGGAAATTCTTTTGGAGCATTAACTTTTATGTATTTCTCACGGATGTTGTTTCTGTTATCGTCTGCACTTAATGAGAGGAACTTTATCTTAATTTTTTCTTCCGCCTGAGGTGCTTCCGATGAAGCCGGAGCAGGAGCTGCCGGATCTGATGCTTTCGGGGATTGGGAAGCAGGTGTTGTCCCACCGCATGCTGCTAATGAAGCTATCATGACCAAAGCTAGAGCAATAGAAATAAGTCTTTTTAACTTATTCATTTAACATCCTCCTTAATAAACTGATTAAATCTGAAACCTTTCGAAAGATTTCTATACCGGTATATTTATTGTATAGTTCAGATATTTCTAATTGAAGGGAATATTCTTAGTTGACAAGGAAAATAATAGGAATTAACAAAAAAATACACCCGATGTACTCCATTTTTTTCTATATCAGGTATGTATTAAGCTATTGCCCATTTACTGAAAAAACAGTAGCAGTCTTTAATACTAAAGCTAATTACGATTTATATTTTCTAAATATTTGCTGGGCGGTATGCCATAAAATTTCTTAAAGCATTTTCCGAAATAGTTTGCATCGGCATACCCCACTTTGCTTGCCACATCATGAATAAGCGTATTTCCGCTGTCGAATAAATCCTTTGCCTTTCTGATTCTGAATTCAGTTAAATACTCATTTATGGTTACTCCTGTATCCCTTTTAAAAATAAAACAGAGATGTGCATAATTAATAAACAGATTTCTGGCTATCTCATCGATATTGAGTTCGTAATTCTGATAGTTTTCACCTATATAGTTTTTAACCTCTTCAATAGTCTTTGATGCTTTAGAGCTTTTATTTTTCTTTATAGTCTCTAGAGTATGCCTGTAGATTTCTTTAATCCATTCTTCCATATCATTTATGGACTTTTTCAGCTGAAGTTTCTCAATGATGCCGAGCTGCTTGTCAGGGAAAATATCCTCCAGACTTGCACCTACCTCAATAATAAATTCAAAGCATACTGATATCAATTCGATACAAGCTACAAAAAGCATTTCGTAATGGATGTTCTCACACCGCATCCTCTCAAAAATCTGGGTAATGCACATATCCACTTCTTTTTCATTAGCTATGCGCATACTCATTAAAAGCTGGCTTCTTTGCTCAACGGTGAACAGGTTAACTTTTATGCCCGGTTCAGCCACCGAACTATATAAGATAACTTTGTTTTTACCTAATGTCACCTTGTTCTTTAGTGCAACAATCGATTCTTTATAGGATTCGGCAATATCAAACAAATCATCTCTTATTTCTCCAACGCCTATAGTAACGGAGAAATCCATATACTTGGCTACAATTGACCTTAACCACTCCAATTTGTATTCCAGTCCGGAGAGAAATGTATTTCTGTCCTCGTCGTCGTTTGCACCGATAATAATGCATATCCTGTCGTCATTGTCATAACACCGGTCAAACACAAACCCTTCGGAGAGGATTTCATCTGTAATATTCGAAACAGCAAACTTCCATAGCTGTTTGTCCTCGTCATCCCAGTTAAAATCTTCATCAGTATCAACTTCTATGGTAACAGCAAGATAATAGTCTGAAACGCTGTTAATCTTTAAATATTCCATTCTTTTAATGGTCCCGCTATCTTTCTTACTGAGATTCCCTCTAAGCAGCTCATTAAGAAATTTATCCTTCAACAATGGCATGCTGGCTCTCACTTGCTGCATGAGCCTGTCCATCTCCATCTTTATTCTGTTTTCCTTGTTGATGATGTTTCTAAGATCCAGCAGCGTCTTTTTCAATTCCTCTTCATCTACAGGTTTCAGCAGATAATTAAAAACCCCCAGTTTAACGGCCTGCCTTGCATAGTTAAATTCACTATGTCCGGTCAGTATTATTATTTTAATGTCATTATTTGTCTCCCTGAGATGCTGAACAAACTCCAGACCGTCCATAATAGGCATATTGATATCCACAATTATTATTTCGGGTTTAATAGCCGCTACTTTTTCAAGAGCATCTCTGCCGTTTTTTGCTTCACCACAAATTTCAAAGCCGAGCTCATTCCAGGGGAGCGATATTTTTATTGCCTCTCTGAAATAAAACTCGTCGTCCACTATCATGATTTTAAGCATAACCCTTCCCCCCTTAATACTCATTGGCCGGCAAGGTTACAATGACCTTTGTATATTCTCCGACTCTGCTGTCAATAGTTATCCCATACTGGTCCCCATATAGAAGTTTTAATCTTGCATCAACATTATACAACCCGAATTCTGTACTTTTCTTGTCTTTGGGCGGCGGGTTCAGGACACTTCTGATCTGCTCAACGGTCATTCCTACACCGTCATCAAACACCTCAATTTTTATGGTATCCTGTTCATAATAGCCTTTAATGCTTAAATTCCCTTTTTCCTCTTTTTCCTTTAGCCCATGATAAATTGAATTCTCAACCAATGGCTGCAGGGTCAATTTTGGTATCTGATACTTTAGAATTCTATCTTCAAAATCAATCTTATAATCCAGGTATTCTATGTATCTGAGTTTTTGGATTGACAGGTAATTGTTAATAAGCTTCATTTCTTCTTCGATTGAGATGATATCCTTTCCCTTGCTCAGAGAAATCCTGTAAAAACCGGCCAAATTTTTGGCGGTAAGCATGGCTTTATCTTTCATGTCCAGTTTGATGAAAGAGATGATGGTTTCAATGGTATTGTATAAAAAATGGGGCTTGATTTGCGATTGCAATAGCTTAAATTCATTTTCACGTTTTGATTTTTGTTGAATATATATTTGCTCCAGCAAATTGTTGATTCTGTCCATCAGACTGTTAAACCCGTCCCCAAGCATCCCGATTTCACCTTTGGTGTTGAGATTGGCTCTTAGTTTCATATTCCCGGATTTAATCTCTTTCATGATATTAACAAGTTTAAGTATGGGTCTTGAGATGGTGTAGGATAATAAATACGAAGCGATAAATGCGAATATCAGGCATATGCAGCCGACAAAAACGATAAGCTTGGTCATCTCATTCTTTTCATATATGATTTCGTCCAGTGGAATAATACTTATGATTTTCCATTTGAGTTTATCAAAAGGCTGGACTGTGATTAATGACTGCTTTCCGTCAATATCGTTTATAATACTGTTTGTATTGGAGAGCTCCTCCAGTTTGTATTTGCCTAAATACTTTTTCTCATCAAACTTTTTATATAATTCATTTTTATCTCTGGTCGATAAAATATTATTTTCGTTATCTATAATATAAAATTTATCATCTTGATTTATTATGTTATCAAGATAGATTGAAGCGACATTTTCTTCGTTAAGATAGAGTATTGCCGTGCCCAGAATATTACCGGTATCAAAGCCAATGATTGTTTTTGCTATTACAAATGCATTTACAAATACATTATCCTCTCCGCCCCCAAACTGATATTTTATTTTATTCAGACCAAGCCAGGCAGGAGTTTTTCCCTTTGTAATAGTTTCAATTACATCTTCTGTTAATATCGGATATACACTTGAGTTGTCAACAAAACCGACATCAAATAATGTTCGGTCATCTGACATTATGCTTGCGGCAGCAACATAACTGTTTGGATGTACAACCTTGCTGATGGCTGTTGATAGGGCTTTTTTCACTTCAAGATGGTCAAGAGCTGTCATCTCCCCGTTTCTTATCCGCTCAAGCTGCATTTGAAGTCTGTTGTCTATAGCAAGTATCCTTACATAGTCCTCTGAATTATTAGTTAAATTCAGAAGGCTGTTGCTTATCAGCGCCAATTCTCTTTCTGCATTTTTTGTTGCCTTTGCAACAATAGCCTCGTTGGACGTTTTTATAGTGAAAAATGCAAAAATGGACAAGGATATCATAAGTATAACCGCATAAAAAACGAATATCCTTGTCCTTATAGACATTTCCTTAAATGATGAGAATAAAAAACGCATAATTTTGTTTTTCCCTCCTATAGTAAGGAGATAAAATCATCATCCAATTACTTAAAATTGTTTTTATTATATCATAAGTAAAGAAAAGCAATTACGGGTGAGGTTATTAATACGAAGTATCAATGCTCTCGGGCAACCCGTTCGAAATCTTCGATTTCGGTAACGGGTGAGGTTATTATACCATAAATATCCTTTCAACGTCTTTTTTCTTCGGGATATGAGTTGAGTGATGTGAATTATAGGTGGCTGGACTGGATGGTAAATACTATGTCCCCATCCAGTCCGGCCATAAGATATCTTTATGACTCTATTTTAGATGCAACATACGCAAGATCAATAATATCAATACTGTTATCACCATTCATGTCAGCAATCTTTGCAGTTGCCCAGTCTGCGGCAGAAGAATCCTTACCATAGTAGTAAGCAACTATCGCAAGATCACCAACATCGATACTTCCGTCGCTGTTGATATCCGCCGACTTAATGACTGCTGCCTTGAAGGTATCTACAGCGGTATTCAGTGCTGTTACAGCGCTATCTACCTGAGACTGTGTTACATTCTGATTATCCCTTACGGTCCTGGCTTCATTGAGGGCCTCAAGCAGAGCTTCCTTGGCTGCCTGTGGGTATTGGCCCGGCTCATCGCCTACAACTGCAGTATCATATAGATTCTGAGCGTTATCAATAGCAGCTGTCAGAGCAGCCTTGTTTACATCAGGTTCGCTGGTGCCTACTGCTATACTCTTAGTAGCTAAGCGTATATGTACCTTCCAGTTCATATAGCTTATAGTCGGTATGGGCAAATGTCAGCCCGTCGAATGTTATATATTTGACCCGTCCTTCATCTGAGTTCGAAACAGGGTTCAACCGGTCTCCCACAGGGATTCCTCTTATATCGATAACTGTCTCGAGCTCCGGAATAACCACATCGGCGGTATTGATATCCTCACCTTCTAGCGGGATATAATAAAGGGTGTGTTCCGCCTGGTCGAAATAGAAATCCCCGCGTTTGTTCAGAAACTCGAACGCATTACGGATAACCTGATTGTTGTTTGGATTATATTGAGTGTTATTACTCAAAGACTGTGAAATCGCCGCATAGGGCATCTGGAACCGGAGCATAGTGCCGCCTGGCTTGCCGCTGGCGCCCGGCGCCGCTTCGTAGCGCACGGTACAACTTTCACTTCCTGAATCATTCGCATCAAAGACGAGAGTTTCATCAAGCGGATAAAACCCATCCGCAATTTGAACGATGATGTCACCACCAGTCTTTGGCAGAGATCGCACTACTTCTTTCGCCTTGGCAAGCGTTTTGTACGGGTTTGCTTGTGTACCGTCGCCAGTGGTGTCGTCACCATCTGATGCAACATATATTGTCGCACTTAGAGTCTCGTCGGCCATTGACACTGTTTGTGTAAAGGGAAGCATACTGAACACCATAAACAGAGTCA
>JAAYTR010000221.1 GCA_012523685.1 Clostridiaceae bacterium
ATATTATGTAATACAGGATATAGCTGCTACTTAAAAAGCCTTGATAATTTACTTCCTGTTGCATTCTTATGATTCGGTACCTTAATTATTTCTGTATTAGTCTGAATATCGCTCAATAATTGCTTCATAGTGGTTATCTCGGCTTGAAGCTGATTAATTTTATCGATAATCTCTTTTTGATTTTCCTCGAAAGAAAAGGAGCTTGTATTTTCGGTCGCTTTTATGTTCATTGGCAACGTATTATCTGCTATTTGCTTGCTTATATTGGTCAGTACACCGGTGTTTTTTTGATGTATGCCATAAACTATTTGTTGTTCTTTTTCATTTTCTTCTCTCTTTATGTGCTTCCATCCGGAACTATAACTTGAATTGTAGTTAAATTCATCCATTGTGCCATCACCTGCCAATGTGCTATTAGATTTCTCATACCATTATATGAAAATAAAAAAAAAGTATATTCAAGTCCAACCCCTAAATATCTATCATTTTTTTATATAAACAATTTTTTTTAAATTCTTTACAACCATTAAGTTCCGCACTCCGGTATATATGAAAGGCCGGATAAACAGTATCCACATACATAGTAAAACCATTAACCGCAGCCCTTACGCAAAAATGCCGATCTTCGCCCGAAAAACTAAGATTATAGACCTTTGTATAAGACACATCGCTATTGAGTACTTTTTTGTTGATTAGCGTGCATCCACCCAGACCACCAACCTTGTATATTCCAGGCCTTTTTAGCATTGAGTGGAAAGCTTCAGTTTTTCTTCTTATTTGCTCCGGGCTTAAGACAACCGTCCCGTTAGACTCATACTGGGTGTAGTTGTCATAAAGCCAGACCTGCGGGTATAAAGGTCCGGAAGGAGCCCAACGGGTCCAATATATTTCTGAGATTATATCTTTATCCTGTTCAATAAGATGGATCAAAGTATTTGGATGAAGCAACAAATCTGAATCTATAAAAAACAGACCGTCGAAATCCTGCTCCCTCGCGAATTTAAGGATGCTGTTTCTATATTTGCTTACCCTTAAAATTGTATCGGAGTTCCATTTGCTTTGATAATCGGTCCTGCTGGAAAGAGTCTTTCTATCGCCATTTATAAGGGTTCCTGACAACATTTGTGCCAGTTTTTGCAGGACATCAACAGATTCTTTATCGATATTATCGTCGATAAACAAAAAGTCTGTTTTTATACCTTCTCTGTTAAGATTCAACAATGAATCGGCGTATTCCCTCAGTATTTCCGGTCTTTCCCTTACTGGACTGGCAATAAGAATACGCTTATCGCTTATCATTCCACAGTCCCGCTTACAGTTATTTCTTCCTCAACAGCTATTTGAACTAAAATATCATAGAATACTGATAAATCGACTCTTGTTGATGGTACCGGCGGCGAACCTGTTCCGTCAAATCCTACATCACCGATCTCGGCATTCCAGGTCATATTGCGTAATCTGACAATAACCCTGAAACTATCATCTGCCGGAATAACACCCTCAAATTCGCTGAGTGGTATAAGCATGGTGAATATAAATTCGTCACCCACTCTTTGCATTGATTGATATATACTTTGTGAAACCTGCTTTTCCGAAAGATCATACAAGGTTGTTAGTTTGATTCCTATATCGTCAGGCAGAGTAATGAGTTCATAGATGTTACTGTCAGAGAACTTAACCAGCATCATTATCTTAAAGCCTACACTGATTTTTATCTTTTTGCCGCATACATAAGACCAGGTTGGTTTCTGAGTAAAACGCACTATTAAGCATTGGATACATTCCAATGGAAATTCATTAAAGTCACCGGCATTATCAATAAACAAAGTTACCGGCTTCTTGATGCCCAATCGTTCTCCTGTGGCGGGATCTCTTTTCTCCTGAAAAAAGATCTGCGTGCCACATGCTTTAAATCTGGCCAATGGTCTTAAGGCTAAAATGTTAACTTTTTTTTTATGCAATTTATTATTCATGTTGTCCCCTCAATTTCCTTACAGGTCGTACCCTATTCTATTCTATGCCTGATTATTAAGAATTGTTAATTGGCTCACAGAAAGTGTTATAGTAATAAAATATTCACATGGGATGGCTTATCCACATATATTTAACTATAGAGCAATAAATGCAGAAACGTGGGGAATAATGAAAATACTTTTTACAAACCCGACACCTATGATTAAATACGGCATGCAGAAGGGATTTCAGAAGCAGGGCTGGGAAACCGGCAGAGTCGAGGTCCCCCAACAAAATGTCGAGGGCTTTAAGTCGAGAATAGAAGAATTTAAGCCCGATTACATATTCACTGAGGGAGGTGTTGAAACAAAAAAATTCATCTTTCCGGTACTGGAGAAATACTCCATACCCCATATATATTGGGCTGTTGAAGATCCGATTGCCCATAAAACTCTTGCTATGCAATGGGCTGAAAAGTCGGTACTGGTACTGACCCCTGACATAGAAATGTTGGGAAGCTACAGTCAAAGAGGTCATAAAGCGATTTGCATACCCTTCGCTGCTGACCCGGACTACTATTTCAGATATCCTTTGGATAATCACTTTGCTTCACTGGATGCCATACACGTGGGAAACAATTACAATATTTTTCCGGAACGTCGAAAGGCTTATGAATATATAATTAAGCCTTTTATGGATAAACAAAAGAAACTTGAGGTATACGGATTCGACTGGGATAACCCCAAACATGCGTTTAAACTGCCACCAAAATACCATAAGGGGCATATATCCCATGAACAAAGCGTTATAGCCTATTCTAACGCAAAAATCTCTCTGGGGGTTCATTCCATAACAAATTCCCGTACGATGCAATCCATGAGAACATTTGAAATCCTTGGATGTGGGGGATTTTTTCTGACGCAGCATACAAGAGCAATCGAATACATGTTTAAAAACCATACACATCTTGTGTGGTCCAAAAGCTATGAAGAAACGGTGGAACTGATGGACTATTATCTTAACAACGAATCGGAGAGGGAAAGAATAGCTCTTAACGGTCAACAGTTTGTCTATGAAAACCATACTTACGAAAAAAGAGCAAGTGAAATCATTAAAGCGTTAAAGGATGTTTAGTAATGAAAATTGCTATTATAGGTTACTATGGACATAACAATCTGGGAGATGAGTTAAATCTTCTTGAGATGATTAAGCTCATACAAACACAGTACCCTTCAGCCGACATCACAGTATTCAGCGGCGGATTGGGAACTTTGTATTATGATGTGGGTTACAACCTGGTCCTTGCCGACAGTCTGGGTATACCCGGATACAGGGATACCCTCAATAAACATGATCTGATTATTATCGGCGGCGGAGGGCTTGTATTCCTGGGCGCGAACTATTTCAACTTTCTAGAGTACGGTCTAAAGGTTCCTTACATATTCAGCCGGGTCGGTATAGATGATCGTGTTGTTTCACAGCCCGTATTGGAAAAATTAAAGGATATACTCGGCAGAGCTTATGATGTGACGGTACGAACAACCTATGACAGGGAGCTTGCGCGAAAACATCTGGGATTAGAATGCAAAGTAGTGCCTGAGGCTATCTGGAATTACAAGGCGCAACCCTTTCCCCTTGCCACCCATGGGAAAAAGATTCTGGTTAGTATGAATGCATATGCTTCCAGATTTTTCACCCAGATTAAAGAAGCACTTACTAAAATGAAAACAGCCAGATCCACTTTTACAGTATCCATGCAGGATACTTCCAAAGACTTTTATTACAATATATTAAGTACTCCCGATAACCGTACCATATTGCCCGAGTCTGTCTCGCTTCATAAAAAGGCATCCTTCCTGGCCTCGGTGGATCTTGTAATTACCTCGAGGCTTCATGCGGGACTTGTGGCAATAAGTCATGGTATACCTGCCATTATGCTGAAAAGTACGCCCAAGGTTCAATTCCTGCTGAAGGAGCTGAACCTTAATGAATCATTTGTTGAGAGTAATATTAATGAATCAATGATTGATAGTATTCTTTCGAAAAATTTAAGGCCGCGCTTAATAAAGATAGCCAAACATATGAGGGAGCTGTCGAAAGCGCCTATAATACCAAAAGTATGAGGTTGACAGAATGAAAGATCCAATGCAGGAATATAAGGATATAAAACATTTATTTGAGAAAAGAGATATATGTCCTCCCGGGAATCCCATCAATGATCTCCAATGGGTGGTCATTTATCCTCCTACCATTGATTGGGATTATATGCGGCAGCGTCCGCAACAACTTATGGAGCAGTTCTCCTTGAACGAATATGAAGTTTTCTACTGCAATAAAACACAACTAACAAATAAGCTATTCACCGAAATAAATTCGCATTTAAAAATTGTACACAATAATAGCTGCTTTATAAGAGATATCGTTCCCGAATTAAAAAGATTGGGGAAAAAAATTATATTATGGGTTTCATGGTCAAAACTCCATGCTTTCCTGGATTCATACCTGCCTGATTTTATTGTATATGACTATCTGGACGATTTTGAGGCATGGAGACCATATCTAAAATCAATGATTGAAAAAGCAAATATTGTCATTACTACATCAAAGATTCTTAAAGAGCAGATGGCTGAAGAATACCCTGACAAGCCAAGTATAATGGTTCCCAATGGTTGTGACATTAAAAGGTTTCGACTCCCAAATTCCATTGGAAAACCACCTGAATTATACAGCCATGAGGGGCCTGTCATAACATATTCAGGAGCATGGGCAAGCTGGATTGATGTTAAATTGGTTGAGAGAATAGCAGAGACTTTTAACCATGCACTTATTTGCGTTATCGGAACCGAATTTGGCATAAAGGTTCCGGCACATCATCCCAACCTCAAGTATCTGGGACAAAAGACATATTCCCAATTGCCTGAGTATTTGATTAACAGCACTATATGCATTATACCGTTTCTTATTAATTCGATAACGATAGCTACAAATCCTATAAAGATGTATGAATATTTAGCATCCGGAAAACCTGTAGTATCAACCAATCTGCCTGAGGCGAAAAATGTTCCCTCGGTTTACATCGCTAAAGATCATGAAAGCTTTATTGAAAGAATCAAACTCATCCTGGAGGGGAAAGCAGGCTTCCGTGATGATGAAACATATGTCTGGCTAGAAGAGCATACATGGGAAAAAAGATTCGAAAAAATCAATGCGTTTATAAAAGAATATTTACCTGCGTAATATTCATTAATCAAGAATAGTTTAAACAGGTGTCTGCTACTCTCGCCAAAAAGGTTAATTATTTGAAAAAAATGGGTATATAAATGATATAATTTTTATATGCAGATTAATACAGAAGAAAGGAACACAATATGGCCATATTTGATAAGGTGAGCACAGGGTTGAAAGGATTTGACCAAGTAATTGACAACCTTCGTCCGGGCGATAATGTTGTGTGGCAGGTTGATTCTGCATCTGATTATGAAAAAATGGTAACTCCTTATGTCAGGGAGGCTAAGATTGATAACAGAAACCTTGTTTATATCCGTTTTGGCAGACATAAACCGATTGTGGCCGATGATCCTGATATAAAGACGTTTAATATTGAGCCGGGTAAAGGGTTTGAGTTATTTGCGAATGAAGTTCACAATATAATAAAAGGAGCAGGA
>JAAYTR010000222.1 GCA_012523685.1 Clostridiaceae bacterium
AAAGCTCTATGAAAATAGTAATGAACCATATCGAGGGCTTCTTCTTTTTTTTCATCATAAGCATACAGCAAATCATACATTGCATACATTGAAAGGTAGTATGGATCAAACTCAGCCATAGATTCTCTTACCAGTTTGTCAGCCTCTACTACGCTTAATCTCAGATAATACTCAGCTTCAGAATTTTTTTTATCGTAGGCTAAGTTGATGCCAAGATTGTAGAGGGAAACTACGTAAGATTTATGTAATTCAGGTTCATTACTATTTTCATAGAGCTTTTTGTATAGGTGAGCAGCCTTATTGTAATACTTAGCAGCCTTTTCGTTTTCTGTTGCCAGATTATAGCATGCTGCTGCATAAGAATAGAGATCTGCAAACATCATCTGATTTTCATTAGATGACAGGTCATCAGTCAGTTTTTTACGGATATCAATCTCGTTTATAAATGCTTCTGCTGCTTCCGGGTAATTTTTCTGCAGGAACTGGCAGAGCCCTATACTGTCATAACAGACAGCCAGAGATTCTGAGTATTCGTTATTTTTAAATAATTTTTCAAGCTTTGTATATACAGCAGCAGCTTTCTCATAATAGTAAACTGCCTTCTCATATTCCGACAAATACTGCATAAAAATCCCGGTGAGATTATAGCTGGTGGCTAAATCATTATTCTTCTTCTCGTCGTTGCTCTTGCCGGCAAGGGCCTTATATATTTTTATTGCTTCCTCGGAAGCATTTTGCGTTTCTTCAATATTACCGGTCAGCATGTATGCCCGCGCCAGATTCAGATAGTTTCTCGCTTTGTCCCCAATAGTGCTGTCAGTTGATCCGTCAATGGTCATCATTCTGTCCAGGTAGTCATTGTTATCACTGATTATTTTAACAAGAGCAGGAGCAGCTGCGGGTATATTTTCAACAGCAGAGGTGAGATTGCTGTTTATATCGTCAATAATATCTTTAATTAACAGTTCTTCACGTTGAGTATATATATAGTAATATGATGCCGTAAGCCATTGATATAAGGAATATAGACCTGAAGCAATCAAAAAGAGCGATAAAACCACGCCAGCGAGTATTGAGCAGCTTAGCCTTCTCCGTCTTGTTGCAATTCTTAGATGTTCAAAGTTGATGCTGGTTGCTGCCGCTATTACTCTCAAGAGCTCCTCCTTAAGCTTTTTCCTGCTAAATCCTTTTGCAGTGTACTTTACCCTTAAGGTTCGATTCTCTATTCCGGGTACCAGCTTAAGTGAGGGAGGAAAGCATATTTGAGGATCATCATCTATCAGCAGGGCGTAAATTTTGTCAGAACGCCCCAGTTCAATAAATGTTCTTACCTCTTTATCTACCCATTGGGATTCTGGAGTATCCTTTGAGCATATTACCAGTAAAACACGGGAAGATTTTAAAGCGGCTTCAATCGTATCACTTAATACTCCGGCAACAGGAAGCTCGGCATCATCACGGAATACTCGCTTTATATCGGCTTCTTTATAACGTCTGGGAGGTCTGAAGGTTTCAAGCAGTGTGTGAACTTTTTTGCAGATTTTATTATCACGGGGTTTATGACGGTAGCTTAAAAAGGCATCATAGACTGTATTTTGCTCTGCTTTTATCATCACAATCGCCCCCTTTACATTTCTTCGGCAATGTAAGTTAAATTCGCGGGTCTTATCAAAAGTGTCATTCTTAGAAGTTCGTTATTCTCGAGCCTGAGGACCGTAAATTTTATATTCTTGTTTATACGGCTATTAAGATAGGCTTCATACTGACCCAAATCCCTGAACTTAAAACCACCTGTTTCCACAATTATGTCTCCTGCCTGAAGGCCGTCACAGACTATGGAAACTTCTTCTTCAATTTCGGCTACAAGAATGCCGCTGGGATAAACTTTAGGGTCGGTGTCATTTGTAAAAAATTCGGATAACATTGAATAAAGCTCAGAACCTTCTTCCAGCATAGAGGCGGTTATCTTATATGCATTTACAGCATCTTTCTTTTTGCCTAAATAACGAAGTATTTTTGCTTTGTTACGGGATTGATTCAAATCGTCATCAGCCTCAGGCAAAAGCAGATCATCAACAGGCAGGAGCGGAATATACTCACTTTCTGCTATTCGCAACTTTTCGAGACTATTTACTAATAATGAGTTAACATAAGGCTGTATTTCAGGAGTGTCCTGAAAAATCAAAGGATAATTCTCACACATATCAGCCAGAAGATCCTTGGACAATTGAGTTTTTTCGATTGCTATATCTGTTTTATGCTTTGAATTGAACCAGAGGAAGGTAAAAAAACTACCTAAAAGTAAAGGTAATAATATAACAAGCAAAGCAATAGTTTTTAGCCGCTGACGGATTCTTTTATCATGTCTTTGCGCCAGGGTATCATAGCTGACACCAATGAGAGCGGCTACAATTTTGATACGGGTATGATGCAAATGTGTAAGAGAGGCTTTAATACTCTTTGCTCTGACATCAATAGCAAGCGGTTCCACAATCTCGGTGATTTCCTGAGTTGTCCCGTCACTAAAGGTAATTATGCTTTTGCGGGTTTCAAAGAACTCAGGGGGGAATGCAGACTGCGGTTCTCCGCTGTAAAGTACGGGAAGAATATACTCTTTTCCCCTGATCGCCGTAAAATAGTTTATTGCCTGCCTGATACCCGGTGAGTTCCGGTCTTTATCATTGCATACAACCAATAACCAGCGGCAATTAGAGAGAATGTTCAACTGCCCGTTTGCTAACTGAGTCTCATCTTTAACAGGCAAGAGTCTCCCGCTTTTATACTTTACTTCGTCAGTCAGACTGTGTGCTTTTTTGGGGAGAGCATATGTTGATATCTCTGAGATCAGCTTTTCTGCGAGGATACGGTTTGCCGCTTCATCCACAAAGCAAATGCAGTAATCAAGGAACTCCATAATTTACCTCAGCACTTGTAATCTTAAGCTATTACAGAGATGAATTACCAAATGTTCTTATTACAATTATACCTTGAATTGGTAAATTGCAAAAGACAGTAAAATCTTTATTTTTTACAATGCATCAACATACCTGATATATATATCTTTTAAATCATTATATAGTTCGGATACAGAATTACTGGCGGGCGATAAAAGAACTGAATCACCAGGCTTTGCTGAGAGAAAAGCACAATCAACAGCCTGTTTCAGTGTGTTGCAATGAGTAATGCGAATATCGATTCCCTGATTCTTACCTACCAGCTTGCGCATAAGACTCATTTCAATAAGCCCCGATGTTTGGCCAATCAGAATTAAATGTTTTACCTTTGCAGCCAGGATATTTCCGAGCGAATCATAGGATCTGTTTTCATCATCGCCTCCTGTTATCAGAAGTATTCTTCGTTTAAAGGTCTTTAATGCTTTAATTGTATTTTCAGGGATATTTCCTGACAAATCAAAGTAGTATTTTACATTATTAAGTTCTCGTATCTCTTCGACAATGTCAACATCTCTATAATTTTCTGCGGGAATATCTTCTCCCGGTTTTTTCTCGTAAGATTCATTTTCTTCATCAGAAAAAATTAATTCTTCATCCATTTGCTTCTCCGGTAAGGGTCTGCTTCTTAATAATAATATATAAGTTGAAACATAAAATATGAACATCATATACATATGTCATCCTGAGGGTCGCGCACCCCCCACGGTCATCCTGAACGGAACATAGTGGAGTGAAGGATCTTTACGCTGTCATAAAAGTTTATTATAGATAAGGTTTGATATCTTGCCAAAAAGCGGGTACAATGTTTATATTGTATAAGAATAATGGGGGTAAAAGCGTGTCAAAACCTGTCGTTGCAGTAGTTGGAAGACCAAATGTAGGCAAGTCAACTTTTTTTAATTATCTTGCCGGAAGAAGAATATCTATTATAGAGGATACACCCGGTGTTACCAGAGACCGTATCTATGCTGAAAGCGAATGGAGGGGAAAGAAATTTACCCTGATAGATACAGGCGGAATTGAAGCCTATTCCGAAGACTATATTAAGCAGCAGATGGTAAGACAGGCTCAAATAGCCATTGATACCGCTGATGTAATTGTTCTGATGGTGGACATAAAAACCGGGTTAACAGCTGCAGATGAGGATGTGGCGGTTATGCTCAGAAAGTCGGCAAAGCCTGTTGTGGTAGCCGTTAATAAGGTTGACAGTATCGGGCAGACTCCTCCGGAAGCCTATGAATTTTACAACCTCGGAATGGGCGAAATCTACCCTGTTTCTTCTATTCATGGTTTGGGAATGGGTGAGCTTCTGGATGCAATATATGATTATTTTCCCGAGGAAAAACATGCTGTAGACGAAGATGATTACATCAAAGTAGCTGTTATCGGAAAACCTAATTCGGGGAAATCGTCCATCATAAACAGGATATTGGGCGAGGAGCGTGTCATAGTAAGCGATATACCAGGAACAACCCGGGATGCTATAGATACATTCTACGAAGCAGAAGGCAAAAAATACATGTTTATTGACACTGCCGGAATCCGCAGAAAAAGCAGAATAGACGAAGATATAGAAAAATACAGTATTATCAGGTCATGGACGGCTGTGGACAGAGCTGATGTATGTATTATTATGATAGATGCAAATGAAGGTGTTACAGAACAGGACACAAAAATTGCAGGTTATGCGCATGAACAGGGTAAGGCATCTATTATAGCCGTTAACAAATGGGATACCATCACTAAAGAAACCGGTACATTAGAAGAATACCGTAAAAAAGTAATTCAGTCTCTGGAGTTTATGAGCTATGCTCCAATAGTTTTTATTTCAGCAAAGACGGGCCAAAGAGTGGATCGCCTGCTCGAGCTTATAGAATATGTGAACAACCAGGCTTCATTCAGGGTACAGACAGGGATGCTGAATGATGTCTTAAATGATGCCATTGCCATGGTTCAACCCCCATCTGATAAAGGAAAGCGCCTAAAAATCTATTATATGACTCAGGTAGGGGTTAAGCCACCCAGCTTTGTTATATTTGTTAATAATGCCGAATTAATGCACTATTCTTATTCAAGATACCTTCAAAACACATTACGGAATAATTTTGGTTTCGAAGGCACACCTATTCGTTTTACTATTAAAGAAAAGGGAGATGAATAAATGCCTTTTGAAATAATTGTAATAGTATTTTCATCGGTTATCGGTTATTTATTAGGTAGTGTTAATACCTCGATTATTATTGGAAAACTTGTTTACAAGACAGATGTGAGAGAGCATGGAAGCGGTAATGCAGGGGCGACCAATGTATTAAGAACATTTGGCAAGAAAGCTGCCCTTGCAGTTGTTGCGGGGGATTTTCTAAAAGGAGTATTAGCCTGTCTGATCGGACGCTATGTCTTCGGTGAGATTAATCCCGGAAGCGGAATATTTCTGGGCGAATATTTTGCCGGATTTTTTGCTGTAATCGGGCATAATTGGCCAGCTTATTTTGGTTTCAAAGGCGGTAAAGGAGTAATGACATCTTTTGCGGTAATTCTTATGTTCTCGCCGATGGCGGCATTAATATGCCTTGGGGCTTTTATTGTTATTGTAGCAATAACGCGCTATGTTTCTTTGGGTTCGATGTTAAGTGCAATATTGTTTTTGATTATTATTTTCAATGAGCCTTTGCCTATGCTATTGATTGGAACCGCATTGGTAGCATTGATTATAATAAGGCACAGTGCAAATATCAAAAGGCTTTTTGCCGGAAATGAGAAAAGATTAACCTTTAAAAATACTAAGGAGAGATAATAGAGATGTCAGTAGTATCAATAATTGGAGCAGGCAGTTGGGGGACAAGCCTGTCTATTCTTTTGAATAAAAACGGACATGATGTCCGTGTATGGTCATTGTTTCAGGATGAAGTGGATATGCTCAATGATGAGAGGGAACATAAAAAGAATCTTCCAGGTGTAAGAATTCCTGAGTCTGTTATATTTACCACCAATCTGAAGGATTGCCTTGATGGACATAATTATATTGTCATTGTGGTACCATCACAGGTAGTTCGGGAAACCTGCAGATTGCTTAAACCATATGTATATAAGGATGATATAGTGATAATATGCTCAAAAGGGCTTGAAGAAAAAACAGGCATGAGACTTAGCGAGGTAATACTCAGCGAAATATCGGATGTTCAGCCCGTAGCGCTATATGGCCCCAGTCACGCAGAGGAGGTTGCCCATGGAATTCCTACAACGGTTGTAGCAGCATCTTCTAACCGTGATGCAGCCATAGAGGTTCAGGATCTTTTTATGTCACCAGCTTTTCGTGTTTATACAAGCTCAGACTTAATTGGAGCCGAAATCGGATCAGCTCTGAAGAATATTATTGCCTTATGTGGCGGGATTTGTGACGGCTTAGGTTATGGTGATAACAGCAAAGCCGCGCTGATAACCCGTGGAATTACCGAAATAGCCAGATTGGGCAAAGCAATGGGAGCCAGTTCAAAAACCTTTGCTGGCCTGACCGGAATCGGCGATATCATCGTTACTTGTACAAGCAATCATAGCCGGAACCTGCGGGCAGGAAGATTGATAGGCAAAGGTTATACTGTGGAAGAAGCCCAGAATGAAATTAAAATGGTGGTTGAAGGGATTTCAGCAACCCGTGCCGCCAAAGAACTTGCCGACAGGTATAATATCAGTATGCCAATAATTCAGGAGGCGTACAAGATTTTGTTTGAAGGTAAGCAATGCAAAGAGGCGGTATATGATCTTATGACCAGAAGCCGCAAACACGAAACCGAAGATACCGGTTGGTAAATTGGCAAGGGGATAAGAGTGACCGGGCTCAGGAGGACAGGCAGGAACAACTTCTTCAGTTGACTCGTATAGGGATTTGCCGGCTCATATACAGGGGGGAAAATAAAATGTCTGATTTAGTGCAAATAAAATTTAAGGCAAAAGCATTGTCGATTTTTCGAAAATTATTAGATGATCAGGTTATACAAGCCTTTCTTGAAATGATAGATGAAAACGAGAGCAATACCTCAGTAAAGATTGACAGATATGCGTCTTTCATACATCTGTTATTTCAATCAAATGAGAATTTTACTGAATATATTTGGCAGCGAATAGTTTTTGATGAAAACATATACATCCGTAAATGTGTAAATAAAGAAGACATTTCACCTATGCTGCGGGAGACGGTCAGACATGAACTTGAAACATTGCAGGAAATCTCACAAATAACATCACAGGATATAAAAAAAGAAATTAATTGTGACGTGTTTTTGCCTGAATGGACTACAAGCGGATATGACTTTGTAAATATGTATGAAGAACGGATAAATAGCTTGTTTACATCAGGATATGGCATCTACGCGAAGCATGCTGTATTTACATACAGTAAAGGCGAAATAGTGCCGGTTAAATATCCCGATCGTATCCGGCTTTCAAATTTAACGGAGTATGAACGGGAACGGAAAAAAATAGTGGACAACACGATTGCCTTTATAGAAGGTAAACCGGCCGCTAACACACTTTTATATGGTGATGCCGGAACAGGGAAATCTTCTACAGTTAAAGCTGTTGTCAATGAATTTGCAAACCGGGGCTTAAGAATGGTAGAGGTCAGAAAAAGCGATTTGCTTAAAATACCGGATTTAATTGAAAAGCTTGCCGGTAACCCGTTAAAATTTATTATATTTATTGATGATCTGTCATTTTCAAAGCATAATGAAGAGATTGGCGCATTGAAGGCTCTGCTGGAAGGAACTGTATCGTCCAGAACTCCAAATGTAATCATTTATGCTACCAGTAACCGCAGACATTTGATCAATGAAAGATTCGAAGACCGCCAGGGAACTGATATCCATATAAATGAAACGATTCAGGAGCAAACATCTTTGTCAGACCGTTTTGGACTTTCAATCCTGTTTTCTAAACCTGATAAAGACGAATACTTGAAGATTGTACACCATCTTATGAAAGAATATGAAGTCAGAGAGACGGAAAATATTGATTTGCTTGCTGAGAAATATGCTTTGGAACGTGGCGGACGCTCGGGCAGAACAGCACG
>JAAYTR010000020.1 GCA_012523685.1 Clostridiaceae bacterium
AGGTGAAAGTCGCGAGTTCGAATCTCGTATCCCGCTCCATAAACAGCCGCAGAGGGGTTATATCGGAAGATGTATCAACTGCGGTTTTTAAATATCGGCGCCATAGCCAAGTGGTAAGGCAGAGGTCTGCAAAACCTTTATTCCCCGGTTCAAATCCGGGTGGCGCCTCCATAAATAAGATCCCTGGATTGCTTATATAAAGCGGTTCAGGGATTTTTGACTCTGCAAATATTAGTTTTCGCTGTAATGCTTTGCGACAACAGTGAAGCCATACTTTATCAGAGAATCTATAATAAGCTTTCGAATTGTAGCGGTATTCAACTGAGTTTCAAGTGATTCAACAGATGCCATAACCTCTTTAACAACCAGGTTAATATCTGAGTCTGTCATAGGTGCTTTTGCATCATCAGATGCGTATGCAATAGAAAGACGCATTTTTTCAATATCAAAATCCTGAATTCGCCCGTCTTTTTTTATTACTGTCATAATAACACCTCCTGATTTTTATTTGCCCACAATCAGGATGTGTAAACTTAATTTATTCAATATCATTGTGATAATAGTTTTTTGAAAACAAGTTCATATGGTTTTTTCAGCAAGGCAATTATCAACAAAATGCTTAATGCATATGCCCTCCACAGGATATTGCTGGATGAAAACGGCAAACCGTACGATTATGAATTCATTGATGTTAATCCCTCTTTTGAAAAATTTACGGGTATCTCAAAAGAAGAAATCATCGGAAAACGGTATAAGGAAATAATAAAAGGCATTGAAGAAGAAACCAATTGGATCGATGTTTACGGGAAAGTGGCAATTACAGGCGAGCCGGTATCTTTTGAAAGCTACACTTCCTATTTTGACAAATGGGTGGTGGTTAGCGCATATTCACCCGGGAAGGAATACTTCATAACAGTATTCAGCGATATTAGCGATTTAAAGAGAAATGAAGCCGAGTTAAGAAAGAATGCTTACCATGATTCTCTGACGGAGCTGCCAAACAGACTGGCTCTGTTTGAAGATTTTGGAAGACATATCAGTACTTTCCCGGAAAAAAACATTGCCCTGTTTTTTATCGATTCTGACAATTTCAAGTTTATCAATGATACAATGGGCCATTCCATAGGGGATATTCTGATAAAAAAAATGGGGGAAAAACTGACTTCATTGTTTGAAGAGGGCCATAACAACATATGTAGAGTTTTTACAAGACTTAATTAGGATTCCGACAGTAAATCCATGGTTTGTAGAAAACAAAGATGTTTGTCGTGAGGGAGATGCTCAAAGATTCATACGTTCACATATGGAGAAGTTAGGCGCAGAAATTGATATGTGGGAGCCGGATGTGAAAGCGTTGAAGAAATATGATGGGCAGCCTGGTTATTATGAATCTCACACTTTTGATGACAGACCGAATTTAGCAGCAAGAGTGAAAGGCACAGGTAAAGGTAAAAGTATCTTGTTAATGGATCATATTGATTGGTTAAACGAGGATTGGGCAAAGAGAAAAACTCATCCTTTACTTTCTATACCGTGTCAAGTGCTGGTCGGACAAATAAATGCCGGCGAATTTCCATCCACTTATGCAAATCAAGCAAATATATCATTCGATATCCCATACCTTCCTTCAGAAAGAGATAAGTTCGGTGGCGGCGGTAATGTCATGAAAGAGTTTGAAGACTTTATCCATTCTGTCAGCCAGACTGATCCCTGGCTTAGGGAAAATCCTCCTGAAGTAACTTGGATGGTAAATGCAGATTGTGGAGAAACGCCGGTCGATCATGAAATTGTTCAGCTATTCCTTAAAAACTTATCGGATTTGGGGTTGCCTTCTGTTGCTGAAGGTTGCTACTTCCATACCGATATGGGCTGGCAGGAAAAAGCGGGCATACCAACAGTGAATTTTGGACCCGGTGATCCAAAAGTAATACCTTATAATATAACTAGAATACGATATAATCATTTTAGTCTTCAGGGTCAGCCAAGGCCCGGAATTCAAAAATTACGTGAAGTGTTTTTGAATGTCGGTATAAAAAAACATTCGAAGGTAGGTTTGGTCGGTTATAAGTATTTTGAAGGTGAAGAGGTTGACGATGCATGCCATAGCTTTGATGTACCTGAATATATTGTAAAAGAATTATATGAAATAGCGGATAATAAATATGTATACAATTTTACTAAGGAACTAACAGGCCTGCCAAACGGCTTACGCATGAAAATTAGAACCGCAGAAGAAATTGCATATATTGATTATCAAGCAACGCAAGTAGCGAATGTAATTCGTAGACTAATAAAATCAGCTAAAGTTGGCATGTCGGAAACAGATTTAGCGAAACTGAGCAATGTTGGATTTACTCCTACCCCTATGTTTCCTATGGTGAATTTCGGAGCAGAATCAGTATCAAAAGGACTGGAAAGTCCTCGTCCGTTTAGCAAATTAACGATGGGAGATGTTATGAGTTTATGCTATGCTCTGCGAGGGTCTCTCTGCTGTAGAGCCGGTATTGGTGCTGTGGACAAAGATTCGGTTTTACCGGAGTTGCGCGATACTATTGAAGAATTCCTTATGGTTTATTGGAAAGCGATAGCATTATGGTATGAAACTATCAAAGTTGGGTGTAAAGGCGGAGAACTATTTAAAACAGTTAATTCTATTATTGGAGATCCAAAATTCGGAGTTGCTCTTAATCCCGGACATTACATAGGCACTGACGAATGGGTTAATTCATCCATATATGAAGATTCTCCAATCGAGATCCATAGCGGCTCACATATACAATGTGATATTATTGCAGCCGGCACAAATCCAGTGATAACTGCCATCTGCGAGGATACCGTAATTATTGCCGATGAACAGCTGCGTAACTCATTAAGAGATGAGTACCCTGAAGTATTTAACAAAATACAGCTTAGGCAGAAATTTATGCGGGAAGTCCTGAAAATTAATATTTGTGATGATGTTTTACCAATGAGTGAACTAAATGGTGTGA